>WOYR01000002.1 GCA_011620705.1 Microbacteriaceae bacterium
ATTCGGGGGTTGGTCAGTCATCGCCTGCCTTCCTGTTGCTGAGCGCTCCGATCTCGTCGTCGTCCGCGACGACTAGCGGGACTTCATCTGGCAGCAGCACCCGGTACAGACGCTGCTCGACCGCATTTGATGGGGTGAGGTGACGGAGCAGCTGTTCGCGACGAGCCTCGTTTGGCACCACCCAGATGATCAACGGGAGGACTCCGCTCCGCCGTTCCTCTTCCCCGGAGCGGTAGTACTCCTGGTACTGCAGGCACTTGGCGAGGATGCGGTGCGGCGGCTCCGTGGAGCGGTCGACTTCGAAGAAGTACGCCGAGTCGTAGCGGGCCGACTCGATGCGTGCGCTCGTGTCCGGCTTGAGCGTGAGCATCGCGCCGAGTTGGCCGACGTAGCGCCGCCAGCAGAGGGGCTCCAGCTCCATGGTATGAATCGTGGCGCCGACCACGCTCGCCCCTTCCAGAAGTCGGAGGTGAAGGTCCGCGACGGCTAGCTCGTGGCGCAGGAACATAAGGGTCGGTTCGGCGAACCGGCGGCGGGGCTGCTCGCCGTGGCTGGCGGCAGTCTGGCTGGCGCGGAGACCGGTGTTGGTGATGGTCCAGATGGCGGCGCTGGAGCCGCGGTTGATACCGCCGATGGAGCGCTCGAGCATGAGGATCAGGCCGAGTTGGCGTAGTCGCTTGAGCGAGCGGTGGGCGGCGCGGAGGGCGGCGAGCTTCGTCGGTCGGTCGGTGAACTCGAACCGTGCGAGCTGCTCCGTTTGGAGGTAACGATGCTGTTCTAGACGCCGAAGAACAGCAACATCTGACGGACTCAGATTTCCCAAAATTCGAATCAGCCGATCGGCACCGATGCGTGACGAGGTCATGATTGGGCCTCCGGGCCGGATGTGGCTGAGCACCACTGGAACAGTGGTGGAGTCTTATCCGGTGTTGGCCGCTGGAGCCGATGATTGCGGCCATGCGGCGGGTGGCTTCTCACAGCGGCACGACGCTCGGCACGACACGACAGGGTCATGACGGATCTCCTTTCGGCCGTCGTCCGATCGGCTCGTCAGGACCGGCCTGGTCCCCACCGATCCCGATCGCCTTCTCGATCTCGGCGTCGACCTCGGCGGCCGGGCGGCCATAGCGTTCGAGGCTCTCGCGCAGCACCTGCGCGCCGTCTGCGGTAGTCGGCTCGGGCGCGAGCGTGCGCGCGAGGAACCAGCCGGTGGAGGTGCCGCGGTCCATGACATTCGCATAGATCTCGTACTGGCCAAGGGCCATGAAGTCCTCGGGCTCAAGCTCCGGTGCGCGCCGCGCCATCGCGATGGCGTCGTCGTAGTCGAGATTGAACATGATGGTGGTCCGCGCGTTCGTGTCGAGGCCGGCGAGCAAGCCCCCGGGAAGCTGCTTGCGATGTTGGAAACCGGCGCTGAAGGAGACCCCGAGCCCACGCGCTTGCGCGTAGGCGGAGCTGAGGTCGGTGGGTAGCGCGAGGTAGTCCTGAACCTCGTCGATGAAGACGTTGACGACGTGCCGCTTCTCGGGCGGCACCGCGGCGCGTCCGAGGATGAGCGGCCAGAGCTGGCTCACGATCAGGGAACCAAGCAGCCGTGATCCTTCCGCGCCGAGCAGTCCCTTGTTGAGGTTGACCAGGACAATGCGGCGTTTGGTGAAGAGCTCGGACATCGAGAAGCGTGGCTGGGCCTGCCCGAGCGTGCGGCGCAGACCCGATCGCAGCAGGTAGGGCCGAAGCTTGTTGAGCACAGGCGCGATGACCTGGGCGCGCTGTTCGGCGCCCATGGCTTCATAGGAGCGCCAGAACGGCTCAAGCCCAACCGGATCGTGGATGTCCTTGAGGATGCGGCGGCGAAGGTTCTGGTCGGTCAGCAGCGCCGGCAGCATAGTCAGGGTTGCGCCAGGGGTGCGCGACAGCGTCAAGAGCGCCGAGCTCAGGATGTCTTCGAGGCGCGGCCCCCAGGAGTCGGCATAGACGGTCTTGAAAACGGCCAAAAGCCCGTCGGCGATCAGCTCGGCGGGGCCGCGCTCGGCGAAGGGGTTGATGCCGACCGGGAGGTCGCTCATTGGGTCGATGACGACGACGTCGGCCCGACGGCTCGTCGGAATCCGGGGGAGCAGCTCCCGCGTGATGAGGTCACCCTTGGGGTCGATGACGACGACGCTGCGGCCGTCGCCGACCGCGTCCAGGATCAGGTGCGACAACAGCACGCTCTTACCCACGCCGGTGCGGCCGACCACGCTCGCGTGCGTGAGTGTGTCGTCCCGGCGCAGTCCGACCAGCACGTCGCGCCCGGCCCGCTTCGCAACGGCGAACGGCCGTCTGGCGTTCTGCATCGACGTGGGCGGGACGAGGCGCTTGGGGTGCTTGGGTGGCTGGCCCGGCAGCAGTCCCTCACCGATTGGCCAGGCGAGCAATTGCGCGGCCTCGAGCGAATTGATCGTCATCGACCGCGAGAGGAACCCGCTCGGCAACGCGACGGTCGCGAGTGCCATGGGCGGGGCAGGCTTGGCCGTCAGATGAATCCCCTGGGCCTCAAGGGTACGGAGGCCGCCCAGAACCGCCCGTAGGAGGCCGTGTGCGCGGTCCTCGGCGGGCGAGTGGGCACCGAGCCGCAGGGCCGCCTCGAACCCGTGTGTGGCCCGCTTCGTCCGGTGCTGGGTTCGCTCGCCGGGGTCGATGGGCTGCTGGTGACCGAACAGCAGAGACGGGATGGACGAATAGCGGCGAGGCGGCAACTCGTCGAAGATCGGCGGTAGCCGTCGTCCGAGGACAAGCTGCAGAACGAGTTCTTCCCCTTCTCTGGCCGAAGCGAGGGCGCTGAGGATCGAGCGAGTCGTCGCCTCACCGGCGTTGAGCCGTAAGGGCAGTCCAGGGTTGGACGGTCGGACGGTGAGGCCGAGCGACGGCGTCGTGCGCAGCTTGGTGAGCATGCTGCTCTGCACGCCGGGGACGTGACTCGCGAGCAACTTGAGGACAGCGCTGTGGTGTTCCACGTCGGTCGCGAGGAGGTAGCGAATCGCGCCGCCGGATGCGCGGATCTCGAAGACGAGTTCTCCAAGCGTCTGGGCGGCCGCAAGATGTTCGAGGAGGGCACGG
>WOYR01000014.1 GCA_011620705.1 Microbacteriaceae bacterium
CGAGGCGCACATGGTGACGCCTCAGGGCTTCAACGCACTGCTCAAGCTGGTCGAGGAGCCGCCGGACCACGTCAAGTTCATCTTCGCCACGACCGAGCCCGAGAAGGTCATCGGCACGATCCGCAGCCGCACCCACCACTACCCGTTCCGGCTGGTCCCCCCGGAGCAGATGCTCGACTACGTGCAGCGGCTCTGCGTCTCCGAGAAGGTGGAGGTGCAGCCGGGCGTGCTCTCGCTCGTCGTCCGCGCGGGCGGCGGCTCGGTGCGCGACACGCTGTCCCTGCTCGATCAGCTGATCGCCGGTTCCGACCCTTCGGCAGGCTCGGGTGTCGTCACCGTCGAGTACGAGCGCGCGGTCGCGCTGCTGGGCTACACGCATGGGGCGCTGCTCGACGAGGTGGTCGATGCGCTCGGCGCGATGGATGCCGCAGCCGCCTTCTTCGCCGTCGACCGCGTCATCCAGACCGGTCAGGACCCTCGGCGGTTCGTCGAGGACCTGCTCGAGCGCCTGCGGGACCTCATCGTCGTTGCCGCCACCCGTGACGGTGCGGCGGCGGTGCTGCGCGGCACCCCGCAGGACGAGTTGGACCGGATGTCGCAGCAGGCCGTCGCCTTCGGCGCCGCCGAGCTGTCGCGCGCCGCCGATGTGGTCAACGCCTCGCTGACCGAGATGACCGGCGCCACCTCGCCGCGGCTGCACCTGGAGCTGATGGTGGCGCGGATGCTCCTCCCGTCCGCTGACGACTCCGACCGTGGAGCGCTGGCGCGGGTGGAGCGGCTGGAGCGACGCATCGGCATCAGCGCTGGATCTGACAGCGAGGCGCCGGCTCGCCGCGACGCGGGTGCCGGCGAGTTGTCGACCGGCGAGTTGTCGACCGGCGAGCTGTCGACTGCGGAGCTGTCGTCCGTCGAGCCCATCCTGGAGCGCGGGGCGGACAGCGCCGAGCCGCCGAGCGCAGAGCCGCCGGGCTCCGAGCCGGTCGCACCGGCGGCGCCCGTGACGCTTCAGCAGTTGCGGGATGCCTGGCCCGAGATCCTCGAGGTGGTGCAGAAGTCGAAGCGCAGTGCCTGGATGGTGGTGTACACGGCGACCCCGCGTGTGCTCGACGGGGACGTCCTGACGCTGTCGTTCCCCAGCGAGACCGATGTCGCCAGCTTCAAGGAGCGTCCGACCTCGGGTGGCAGCGTGAGCGAGCAGCTGCGTTCGGCCATCGTCACGGTGCTGGGCATCCGGGTGAAGTTCGTGGCGCGGGTGGATGCCGCAGCCGCAGCGTCGTCCGCATCCGCCCCGGCGGAGCCCGCCGAGTCGCAGCAGGCGGCACCCGCAACCTGGAACGTCACCCCGATCCCCGGCAGCGAGGAGGCTCCTCCGCCCGAGGACGAGCCGGCGCCGCCTGCCGAAGAGCAGGAGCTCGAGCCGGAGCCGGAGTCGGGGGTCGACGCAACGCCGAGTGACCCGACGGCCGCCGACGTGAAGCCCGCGCGGTACGGCGAGGCGGTCGTCCGCGAGATCCTCGGCGCCAGCTTCATCGAGGAGCAGGATCTCGCGCCGCGCGACCGTCCCGTGACCCTGCCCAGTGGTCAGACGCCAGGAGCCGGCATCGGCGCCGGCGCCGCGACCGAGGTCAGGAACGACCTCGGTCCTTCAGCGGCGCGCGCGGAGTAGCGCATGTACGAGGGCATCGTCCAGGAGCTGATCGACGAACTCGGCCGCCTCCCCGGCATCGGGCCGAAGTCGGCGCAGCGCATCGCCTTCCACATCCTGCAGACCCAGAGCTTCGACACCACGCGGCTGGCGCAGATCCTGATGGAGGTGCGCGACAAGGTGAAGTTCTGCGACATCTGCGGCAACGTCAGCGAGCAGGACCTCTGCTCGATCTGCCGCGACCCGCGCCGCAACCAGGCGATCATCTGCGTGGTCGAGGAGGCGAAGGATGTCGCGGCCATCGAGCGCACGCGCGAGTTCCGCGGTCTCTACCACGTCCTCGGCGGGGCCCTCAGCCCGATCGACGGCATCGGTCCGGGCGAGCTCCGCTTCACCCAGCTCGTTCAGCGGCTCGCCGACAGCACGGTCACCGAGGTGATCATCGCCACCGACCCCAACCTCGAGGGCGAGGCGACTGCGACCTACCTGTCGCGCCTGCTGGTTCAGCCGGGTCTGCGGGTCACGCGCCTGGCATCCGGCCTGCCGGTCGGCGGCGATCTCGAGTACGCCGACGAGGTCACCCTCGGCCGAGCCTTCGAGGGGCGCCGCGTCGTCGAGGCTTGAGCGACTCGGCCCGGCCCGGCCCGGCCCGGCGCAGCATGCGGGGGACCTCTGCCAAACTGTGCCAGTGAGCACCCTCCCGATGCTGATCGCTTTCGATCTCGACGACACCCTCGCCCCGTCGAAGTCGCCCGTCGATCCGCGGATGGCGGAGCTGCTGGTGCGGCTGCTCGACGTGGTGGAGGTCTGCATCATCTCGGGCGGCCAGTTCGCGCAGTTCAAGAGCCAGGTGATCGATCAGCTGCCGCTCGCCGATCCGGGGGCTCTCGGCCGCCTGCACCTGATGCCGACCTGCGGTACCCAGTACTACCGATATGTCGGCGACACTCCGCGCGAGGCGTTCTGGCACCAGCAGTACGCCGAGGATCTCACCGCGGAGGAGAGGCGCGACGCCTTGCGCGCCGTGGAGTCCGAGGCCAGGCGTCTCGGATTCTGGGCGGAGCAGACCTGGGGCCCGATCCTCGAGGACCGCGGATCTCAGATCACCTTCTCGGCCCTCGGCCAGCAGGCACCGGTCGAAGCCAAGAGGGCGTGGGACCCGAGCGGCGAGAAGAAGAACACCCTGCGCGAGGCGGTGCAGAAGCTGCTGCCGAACCTCGAGGTGCGCTCCGGCGGTTCGACCAGCATCGACATCACGCGCAGGGGCATCGACAAGGCGTACGGGATGGCGAAGCTGGCCCAGCTCACCGAGATCCCGATCGAGGACATGCTGTTCGTGGGCGACCGCCTCGACCCGGACGGCAACGACTACCCGGTGAAAGCTCTCGGCGTTC
>WOYR01000260.1 GCA_011620705.1 Microbacteriaceae bacterium
GGCGACCGCCTCGACCCGGACGGCAACGACTACCCGGTGAAAGCTCTCGGCGTTCCGACCCGAGCGGTCGCGGACTGGGAGGAGACCGCCCAGTTCATCGAGGACTTCCTCGCCGACCGCGCCGGCTAGTGCAAGCGCCCTTGAGGGGTGCCGCGCCGTGCCGCCGGTAAACTCGGTGCCTGTGGGTCTCATCGTCCAGAAGTACGGCGGTTCGTCCGTCGCGGACGCCGAGAGCATCAAGCGGGTGGCCAAGCGCATCGTCGAGACCCGCAAGGCCGGCAACGAAGTGGTGGTGGCGGTGAGCGCGATGGGCGACACCACCGACGAGCTGCTCGATCTGGCGCACGAGGTCAGCCCGCTGCCGGATCCGCGCGAGCTCGACATGCTGCTCACCACCGGCGAGCGCATCTCGATGGCGCTGCTCGCCATGGCGATCAAGAGCATGGGCGTCGAAGCCCGGTCGTACACCGGCAGCCAGGCCGGCATGATCACGGATGCCCGGCACGGCTCCGCCCGCATCGTCGACGTCACCCCGGTGCGGCTCCGCGAGGCGCTCGATGAGGGCGCGATCGTGATCGTCGCCGGCTTTCAGGGTTTCAACCGCGACTCCAAGGACATCACGACGCTCGGCCGCGGGGGATCCGACACCACCGCGGTCGCGCTCGCGGCTGCGCTCGGCGCTGACGTCTGCGAGATCTACACGGATGTCGACGGCGTGTTCACGGCGGATCCCCGGGTCGTCCCGCGCGCCCGCAAGATCGACGCCGTCACCAGCGAGGAGATGCTGGAGCTCGCCGCGGCCGGAGCCAAGGTGCTCTACATCCGCGCCGTGGAGTACGCGCGCCGGCACGGGGTGAGGCTGCACGTGCGTTCCTCGTTCAACAACAACGAAGGCACCTGGGTCGTCGCGGACCGCGAGCCCAGCCTGCAGGAAGGCATCGCCATGGAAGAGCCCATCGTCACCGGCGTCGCGGGCGATCTCGATGAGGCCAAGATCACGGTGGTCGGGGTCCCCGACGTGCCGGGCAAGGCGGCCGACATCTTCGCGATCGTGGCGAAGACCGGTGCCAACATCGACATGATCGTGCAGAACATCTCCGCGGCGGCCACGGGGCTCACCGACATCTCGTTCACCCTGCCCAAGGGCGAGGGCGAGAAGGTGCTCACGGCTCTGCGCGGCGAGCAGGGCGAGGTCGGCTTCGATGCGCTGCTGTACGACGACCAGATCGGCAAGCTCGCGGTGGTCGGGGCCGGCATGCGCACGAGCGCCGGGGTTTCGGCTCAGCTGTTCCGGGCGCTCTCGGATGCCGGCATCAACATCGAGATGATCTCCACCAGCGAGATCCGCATCTCGGTGGTCACTCGCGCGGACACGCTGCACGAGGCGATGCGCGTGGTGCACACCGCCTTCGGCCTCGACGCGGACGAGGCGGCCGTGGTGCACGCCGGCACCGGCCGATAGCACAGGCGCGCCCCGGCGCCCCGCCCCGGTGCCTGCGCCCAGCCCCAGTCCCGCGCCCCGCACCTGGCCCCGGCGCCGCGCGGCCAGCCCGGGCCTCCTCCGCCCAAGTCAGCGCGCGCGGACGAGCTCGCGCAGTGCAGCGCTCTTGGAGGGCATCGGGATGGGCTGCTGCAGCGGGTCGATCGACGGGGGCGGCACCAGCCAATAGCTGCCGCCATCGCGGTGGATCTCCCAATGGTGGTCGTGCGCGAGCAGGTGATGGTACTTGCAGAGAAGGACGCCCTTGTCGATGTCGGTTCTGCCATCGTCTCGGTCCCAGAACTCGATGTGGTGGGCTTCGGTCCACGATGGCGGCCGGTCGCAGCGCGGCCAGAGGCAACCGCCATCGCGGGCGGCCATGAGGAGCCTCTGGCGGCGGGTGAAGAGCCGCTGCTCCCGGCCGACGTTCATCCCCTGGCCCTGGTCGTCGAAGACGATCGGGACGATCCCCGCCGAGCACGCGATCCGCTGCACGGTCTCGATCGAGACCGGGTCGTGCTCGCCCTCGAGATGCCCGTGACCGCGGTGGTTGTCGAGGGACTCGGCTGCGACGAGCACCCGCACCGCCGGCGGGGTGCCGCCGAGCAGGCGCGAGGAGTCGGCATCCACGCCCTGCCGCAGCAGCTGCACGAAGGCGTCGGAGGCGTACTGCTGGGTGGTCCGCTCATCGGCGAGCACCGCATCGGCCTCCGCCTGCTTCGCCTCATCCACGAACCGCGGACCGCCGCGCTTGGGCGAGGTCACCCGGTCGAAGATCTCGCCCACGACGGCGCAGGACTCAGGATCGAGGTCCCAGCTGACCCTCCCCATCCCCTCGCCGGTGCGCCAGAACCGGAAGCTGCGTCGCGCGCGGCGCTGACGCTCACGGTCGGCGATGCCCGACTCGTCCAGCAGGTCGCGCAACTCCCGCGCACGCCGGTGGAGCCGATCGGCGTCGAGCGCCGCGGCCTCGTCGCACAGCTGCTCCGCCGCAACCGCCAGCTCAGCGCCGGTCACGCCTTCCGCGGGTGAGCCCAGGCCGTCGCGGATCGCGTCCGCCGCCGCGGGGGAGAGGGTGCCGGCCGCGACCGCGAGGCCGACCGGCAGCAACCACGGATCGCCGACGACCTCACCGGTCGCGGCATCCGGGACCGTCTGCTGCACCATCAGCCCCGCCCGCACCGCGGTCGCCGCCTCGCGCGCCGTGGCCCCCGTCGTCGCCCGCACCAGCTCCACGGCAGTGCGATGCCCGGTGCGCTGTGCCAGCCCGTCATGACCGAACTCGGGCGCGGAGCGCCGCGCCACCTCGCCCGCGAGCATCGCCCCGCGGCCCTCGACCATCCGCACCAGCCGAGCATGCGACCGCAGAGCCTCGTTCAACGACTCGTCGCTCAGCGAGCGGTACGCCGCCACGTCGTTGGGCACAGCCTCCACCGCACCGCTCGCGTCAGCGAGCCGGGTCAGGATGTCGGTCGGGGTCATGACCCCATTTTCCCACCTCGAACGTATGTTCGGTAGTACAAGATCTTTTGGAGAATCGACCTGTGGAGGAAGGGAT
>WOYR01000035.1 GCA_011620705.1 Microbacteriaceae bacterium
CGGCGATCTTCTTCACCAGCGACGAGCAGAAAGCGGTGGCGCTCGACACCATCAAGGACGTGGATGCCTCCGGCCTCTGGCCCGGCAAGGTCACCACCGAGGTCACCGCCGCCGGTCCGTTCTGGCAGGCCGAGGAGGAGCACCAGGACTACCTGCGCAAGTATCCGGAGGGCTACACCTGCCATTTCGTGCGGCCGAACTGGAAGCTGCCCCATCGCGAGCAGGCTCCCGAGACCGTGGACGCCTGAGCCTCGAACGCGGATCCTGACGGCGCAGGAGCGCGCGGTTCCTCGCCGACGCGCCGCCCGTGCGAAATCAAGGAATTGCGCGCAACTCGTGACCGAGATCCGCAGATTCCGGCTCGAGCCCTGCGGACTTCCTTGATTTCGCACGGTCGCGGACACGATCGGCAGACCGCCGTGAACGACGATTCGAGCAGGGATTCTCCGACAGTAGCGAGGGCGGGACTCGAACCCGCGACACCACGATTATGAGCCGTGTGCTCTAACCACCTGAGCTACCCCGCCGGGAGTCCGTCGGCCTCGCAGTGGAAGTGCGGGACCGGCAGACAGAGCCCCGAGTCAGGATTGAACTGACGACCCCTTCCTTACCATGGAAGTGCTCTACCACTGAGCTATCGGGGCGCTCCGCGGCTGGCCGCGGCACCGCAGAAGCCTAGCATCCAGCCTCGGGCGTCGAGGAAGTCAGGCGCCCCATTCCGGCAGCTCGACGCCCGGCAGCTGCCATGCGGCGAAGCTCGGGCCCGCGGCCGTGACCGTGCCGCCCTCGAACGCGACGCCGCCTTCGATCATGGCCGCGTCATCCGGCAGCTCATCGCCCAGCTCGACCGTCGCACTGCCGCGCGCCGCAACGATCAGCACGCACTCCGCCGCGGTCTCGCGCACGAAGGCGACCGCGTCGTCCGATGCGTGCAGCCAGCGGATGCCGCCCCCGTTCAGAGCCGGATGCGCGCGTTTCAACGCTATCAGCCTGCGGTAGAGCGCGATGCTGTCCGCCGATTCCGCGACGCGATCCCACGGGATCGGGGTGCGCGACTCCTCGCCATCCGAGGCCACGAGGCCGAACTCGTCGCCCGCCCACACCACCGGGATGCCCGGCATCGACACCGCCAACCCGAACGCCACCGGCACGACCCCGGGCCGCGCCGAGGTGAGGAAGCGCGGGGTGTCGTGGGTGTCGAGCGCGTTCATCGTGTTGAGCCGGGTGCGCCACGGGAACGCCGCCGCGAACTCGCGGTGCGCGTGGAAGAAGTCGGCGCCCGTGTAGTCGCTGGTGCGCCCGAGCGTCATGCCGAGCCCGCCGGCGGCCGGCGAGCCGGGCACCGAGAGCCAGTTCCACAGCGGTCGCGTGAAGTTCGCGTAGGTCATCGCGCCGTGCCAGGCGTCGCCCGGGAAGTCGGCAGCCGCGTCATTCGTCGACTCGCCGATCAGGATGGTGTCCTCGTTCACCGCGCGCATCGTGGCCCGGATGGTGCGGCGCACCTCCTCGTTGAGGTCCTCGTCCCGCCAGCGCCCGGTCATGTTGGCGACATCCACCCGCCAGCCGTCAAGCGAGTACGGGGGCTGCAGCCATTTCGCCACCACCGAGTCCAGGCCGTCGATGAAGCGGCGGCGCAGCTCTTCGGCCCGCCAGTTGAACTTGGGCAGGCTCGAGAAGCCGAGCCAGCTGACGTACTCGGTCTGCTCGCCGTCGAGCCACAGGTAGAACGCGCTCTCCGGCGAGCCGGGATTGCGGTACGAAGCCCGGAACCACTCGTGCGAGTCGCCGGAGTGGTTCGTCGTCAGGTCGCCGATGACCCGGATGCCTTTGGCGTGCGCTGCGGCGACCAGCCCGGCGAGCGCCGCGTCGCCGCCGAGCAGCGGATCGACCCGTTCGAACGAGCTCGCGTTGTAGCGGTGATTCGACTCGGCGGGGAACACCGGCGTCAGGTACAACAGGTTCACACCGAGATCCACCAGGTGGTCGAGGTGCTCGATGACGCCCTGCAGATCGCCGCCGTAGAACTGCTCGCCCGTGCCCGGGCCGGTGTGGATGACCGGGTCATCCCAGTCCGCCGGCACCGCCCAGTCCGGCACGGGCCGGTGGTCGGCCTCCGCGGAACGCGCGAAGCGGTCGGGGAACACCTGGTACATCACCGCCTCGGCGCCCCAGGCCGGCGGCGGGTCGTAGCTCACCAGGCGGAAGTCGTCGATGTCGCGCGTCTCGGTGTGCGACAGCCCGGCAGAGGTCAACCACCAGGTGGCGCCGTCGTCGGCCTCCATCAGGAAGCGGTAGCCGTGCACTGGGTTCTCGACCCGGATGGCGGCCTCCCACCAGACCGCGGCCGGCGTCTCGTGCACCGCCACTGCATCGCTGAACGCGGGCTCGCGATCCGGGTTGGAGCGGGTGCGCACCAGCCGCATGGTGCCGAATGCGCGGGGGATCCGGACCCGCACCCGCACGATCCCGCCCAGTTCGGGCGTCTGATCGGAGACGTAGAGAGGCGAGCCGTCGTGGTGCGGCAGCTCGGCGAGAACGTGCTCCATATTCTGCGAGCCTAGGCTCGGACCATGGCTCGATCACGCAGCGAGGGCGACTGGTGGCGCACCGCCGTCATCTACCAGGTGTACCCGCGCTCCTTCGCCGACTCGAACGGCGACGGCATCGGCGATCTGCCGGGGATCACCGCGCGACTGGATGCCCTGGTCGAACTCGGCATCGACGCCGTCTGGCTCTCCCCCTTCTTCACCTCGCCGCAGAGGGACGGCGGCTACGACGTGGCGGACTACACGGATGTCGATCCGCTGTTCGGCACGCTCGCCGACTTCGACGTGCTGCGCGACCGCGCCCACGCGCTGGGGCTGAAGGTGATCATCGACCTCGTCCCGAACCACAGCTCGAGTGCGCATCCGTGGTTCCAAGCCGCCCTTGCCGCCGCACCCGGTTCGGCAGAACGCGGCCACTACCTGTTCCGCGACGGGAGGGGCGAGCACGGGGAGCTGCCGCCGAACAACTGGCAGTCGGTGTTCGGCGGCTCCGCATGGACGCGCGTCGACGAGGCAGACGGCAAGCCGGGACCAGCCGAGCGGGGCGACCGCGCTCGTCCCGCGGAAGCGGCGGGCACCGCAGGAGCGGCGGCACCCCAGAAGGCGCAGTGGTACCTGCACTTGTTCGACAGCAGCCAGCCCGACTTCGACTGGACCAACGACGAGGTGAAGGAGCTGTTCCGCGGCGTCCTGCGCTTCTGGCTCGAGCGCGGCGTCGACGGCTTCCGGGTGGATGTCGCGCACGGCCTGGTCAAGAAGCCCGGCTTGCCCGACTACACCCCGCCTGCTGACGGCGGGAGCGCGGGCGGAGCCGAGCCGGACGTCCCGTACTGGGCCCAGCCAGGCGTGCATGAGATCTACCGGGACTGGCACCGCGTGCTCGCCGAGTTCGGCCCCGACCGCATCCTGATCGGCGAGGCATGGGTCGAGCCGCTGTCGAAGCTGGCCGAATGGGTGCGGCCGGACGAGATGCAGCAGACCTTCAATTTCGCCTACCTGGAGACCCCATGGGAGGCCGCAGCGCTCAAGAAGGTCGTCGACGACTCCCTGGCCGCCTTCGGCGGGGTGGGGGCACCGAGCACCTGGGTGCTCTCCAACCACGACATGATCCGGCACACCACCCGGCTCGGGCTGGCCACCCCGCCGCCGCAGGGCGAGGGCATCGGGCCCAGGTCGGAGGCGCACCCTGACGACGCGGTCGGCTTGCGCCGCGCCCGCGCCGCCACCGCGTTCATGCTCGCGCTGCCCGGATCGGCGTACCTCTACCAGGGCGAGGAGCTCGGGCTGCCCGAGGTCATCGACCTGCCGGATGGCGCCCGGCAGGACCCGACGTTCTTGCGCACCGGCGGCGAGAGCTACGGCCGGGACGGATCCCGCGTCCCGCTCCCCTGGGAGGCTGCGAAGCCCTCAGCCGGCTTCGGCCCGCCGCGCTCCGACGGAAGCGGAGCGAGCTGGCTGCCCCAGCCGGAGGCCTGGGCGAGCTATGCCCGGGATGTCCAGTTCGGCGTCCCCGGATCGACTCTGGAGTTCTATCGCGAGGCCCTCGCGGCGCGCCGCCTGCACCGCCTCGCGAGCAACGAGCTGGTCTGGCTGCCGCCGGTGGATGCCCAGCCGGACGATCCCCAGACCCTCGTCTTCCGTTCCGGCGCCATCACGGTCATCGCCAACACCGGGCCGAACACCGTCGAGCTGCCGGCCGGCCGCGTCGTGCTCGCCAGCGGTCCCCTCGGCACGGGCACGTTGCCGGGCGACACGACGGCGTGGATCGAAGCCTGAGTCAGTTCACGTTGGCTTCGAGCCACGGGATGGGGTCGATGGTCGTCCCGTCCACATCGACCTCGAAGTGCAGGTGCGGGCCGGTGGCTTCGCCGGTCATCCCGACCAGGCCGAGGAAGTCGCCGACCGCGACCTTCTGGCCGAGCACGAGCGCACTCGAGCCCCTGGCCATGTGCGCGTAGGTGAACCTCACGGTGCGGCCGCCCAGCTGCGAGGTGATGACCGCGTAGTTGCCGTACGCGGATGTGCCGTCGTCGCGAACGGTGACGACCCCGTCGGCGACCGCGAAGATGGCGGCGTTGGCGCCGGGGGTGAAGTCGACGCCGTTGTGGAAGGTCGAGCATCCGGAACAGGGCGCCACGCGCGGGCCGTACGGCGAACTGATCGTGACGGCGTAGGGGAACGGCCAGCGGATGCTCCCCCCGGTCGTGCCGCCCACGCTGGCGCCCCCGTGCGCGTACTTCTGGGCCAGCACTTGCGCCCATGAGAGCACCTCGACCTTGTCGCGGCCGCCGACGTCCACCGGCTCGTCGCTCGGCACGGCGACGGTCTGCCCCGCCGTCCCGGCGGGGTCCGCGGGAGCTGAGCCGCCGCTGGAGTCGGCCGGATAGAAGGCGTTGGCGGGCACCGACATCCCGAACGCCAGCGCCCCCGCGAAGATCAGCGCGCCGAAGGAGAGCAGCCGGGATCCGACCGTGTGCGCTCGCGAGTCCTGCGGCTTCGCCGCCTTGCCGTCGCGCACCGGACGGGCCTTCTCGGGGCGGCGGGAACGGCTCGCACCCTCGCGGCGAGCCCCCGACGAGCGGCCCTGCGCGGCAAGCGCCTGCTCGCGCTCCCGGAGTTCGCGACGACTGGTCGCCTGCGGCAACTCGGTCATGACGGGACTCCTGGTGCCAGTACGTGCAGACGGCGGATCATCCGATCGTAACGAATAGGCAACGGAACAGCCACCCGCCCGCCCGGGTGACGGCCGGTCCGCAGTTCATGCTCAGATCCCGTAGCGGCCGCCGAGCTCGATCAGCAGCGGTTCGAGGCGCGCGGCGAGGGCCGGGCCCGCGGCCAGGACGAGGTCCCGGCTGGGCGCGTCGCCGCCGAACCCCTTCACCACGGCGCCCGCCTCTCGCGCGATGATCGCACCGGCCGCGTGATCCCACGGGCTCAAGGTGCGCTCGAAAAAACCGTCCGTTCGCCCGTTCGCGACCATGCAGAGGTCGAGGGATGCGGTGCCGAAGCGGCGGATGTCGCGGACCATCGGCAGCATCCCGGCGATCACCCCGCCCTGCTCGCCCCGGATCTCGGCGGCATAGGCGAAGCCCGTGCTGATGAGCGCGAGCTCGAGGGGCACCGGATCGGCAACGCGGATCGGCTCGTCCGGCCCGCCGCCGACCGACAGGAAGGCGCCGCCGCCGGATGAACCGGTGAACAGCTCGCCGATCGCCGGGTTGAGCACGCATCCGATCAGCCCCCTCCAGGTGAGCGGATCGGGGTCGCCCTCGACGACCGCGATGCTGACCGCGTAGTGCGGGATGCCGTACAGGTAGTTCACCGTGCCGTCGATCGGGTCGACCACCCAGCTGAGCCCGCTGGTCCCGGATGCCGAGCCGCCGCCATCCTCGCCGAGGCCGCCCTCCTCACCCAGAACGGCGTCGTCGGGCCGGGCTGCGAGGATGCGCTCGCGGATCAGCCGCTCCACCTCGCGGTCGGCCTCGGTGACCACGTCGACGATGCTCGACTTCGTCGCGGCCACCTGGACCCCCTCGCGGCGGCGCCGGGCTGCGAGAGCCCCGGCCTCCAGCGCGATGCGGCGGGCAAGGTCGAGCAGTTCCGATGGCATGCGCCCAGCCAACCACTCCGCGCCCAGAGGTCGATGCGGTTTCGCGGCGTACTACAGGGATTCCAGAAACCTCGGAAGTGGCGGGTGAGGGATTCGAACCCCCGTAGGCTGTGCCGTCTGATTTACAGTCAGATCCCTTTGGCCACTCGGGTAACCCGCCATGCGCGCCCGGCCCATGTGATCACCGACCGGATGCGCTCGGACAATGCTACAAGGTGCGCAGAGCACCGCGGGCCCGCCCGCGCTGCCGATCAACGCCTGAGCGCCGCGGCGGCGCTGTTGTATTGCACGGCGTAGCGCGCGACCCTGGCCAGGTACGAGTCGGCCGGGTTGTACGCGCGGATCGCGGCACGCCATCCGGTCCGGGTATCGAGCGCAGTGGACGCCCGGCACAGGTAGTTCGAGGTGGCGACGACGGCGTCGTCGATGTTCTGCGGATCCTCGATCCCGTCGCCGTTGCCGTCGGTGTGCCAGTTGCGCCAGGTCTGGGGGATGAGCTGCATCGGCCCGACGGCGCGGTCGGCCGCGGCATCCCCGTCGATCGCGCCGCCGTCGCTGTCATGGACGAGGGCGACGCCCCTGCCGTCGAGGGCGACCCCGTAGATCGGTGGGGCGACCGTGCCGTCGGCTCCGATGCTCGAGCCGCCGTGACGGCCGTGGTCGCTCTCGGCCTTGCCGATCGCCGCGAGGGTCGTCCACGAGAGCTGGCAGCCCGGCATCGTCGACGCTTTCAGCAGCGATGCGCCTGCGTAGGCGAGCACCGCCTGCTCGGGGATGCCGGTGGCCCGGCTCGCGGCGGCCGCCCAGCCGGGATCGACCAGCTTCGCGACCTCCGGCTGGGGGGTCGTCGGGCTCGCGGCAGACCATGGAGCGGCCCCGGCCACCGGCGGAGGCCAGCTCGGAGGAGGGGATGCCGCCGCACCCGGCCACCCGGCCGCAACAAGCCGCGGCACGATCACCACCGAGATGATCGCCACCACGACGCCGGCCGCCGCGATCGCCGCGATCAGCCCGACGCCGGCCCCTCGCCGCTCGCGCATCCGCCATTACTAGCATGGGCCCATGGCAGATTCCTCTTTCGACATCGTCAGCAAAGTGGACACGATGGAGGTGCAGAACGCACTCGGTCAGGCGCAGAAGGAGATCGCGCAGCGCTACGACTTCAAAGGCGTCGGCGCTTCGCTCGACTTCAGCGGCGAGAAGATCCTGCTGAAGGCCAACGCCGAGGAGCGCGTGAAGGCGGTGCTCGATGTCTTCGAGCAGAAGCTGATCAAGCGCGGCATCTCGCTGCGGTCGCTGGACGCCGGCACGCCGTTCCCGAGCGGCAAGGAGTACCGCATCGAGGCATCCATCAAGCAGGGGATCAGCAGCGACGATGCCAGGAAGATCGCCAAGATCATCCGCGACGAGGGTCCCAAGGGCGTGAGGAGCCAGATCCAGGGCGACGAGCTGCGGGTGCAGAGCAAGAGCCGCGACGAACTGCAACAGGTGCAGGCGCTGCTCAAGGGCAAGGATCTCGACGTCGCGCTCCAATTCGTGAACTACCGCTGAACCGGCGACTGCCGCCTGTCGATGAACACCGCCACGGTCGACGCGGTGACGGCCATCGTGCTCGCGGTCGGCGATTTCGTCATCCGCGTGCTGTCGCTGGTGCTCATCCCGCGCAACCGGCGGCCGCAGACGGCGCTGGCCTGGCTGCTGGCGATCTTCTTCATCCCCTACGTCGGCATCGCCCTGTTCCTGCTGGTCGGCACCTTCCGGCTGCCGAAACGGCGGCGTGAGAAGCAGGTGGAGATCAACCAGTACATCCTGGACACCACCGAGGGCTTCGAGCGGGTCGCCGAGGAGTCGCCGTGGCCCGACTGGCTCGGGCCGATCGTCGAGTTGAACCGCTCCCTCGGCGCCATGCCGATGGTGGGCGGCAACTCCTCGGTGCTCTACGACGCGGATGCCGACGCGCTCGCGGCGATGACGGAGGAGATCGGGCGCGCAAGCAAGTCCGTTCATGTCGAGTTCTACATCCTCGCCTGGGATCCGACGACGAAGCCCTTCTTCGACGCGTTGGCCGCCGCTGTCGCGCGCGGAGTCGTGGTGCGGGTGCTGCTGGATCACCTCGGCAGCTGGCAGTACAAGGGATTCGGCCCCGCGAAGCGGGCGCTGACCGAGATGGGAGCCGAGTGGCACCTCATGCTGCCGTTCCAGCCGCTGCGCGGGCGCATCCAGCGTCCCGATCTGCGCAACCACCGCAAACTGCTGGTGGTGGATGGCGAGGTCGCCTTCACCGGTTCGCAGAACGTGATCGACCCCGGCTACGAGCGGCGCAGGAACACCAGGCGCGGACTGCAGTGGAAGGACTTCATGGCCCGGTTCGAGGGACCGGTGGTCGCGGGGATCGACGCGCTGTTCGTGACGGACTGGTATGCCGAGACGAACGAGCTGCTGGCGCGCGAAGCCGCACCCGTGCGCAGAACGGGACCGGGACCGATGGACTGCCAGGTGGTGCCGAGCGGCCCGGGATTCGTCGGCGAGAACAACCTGCGGCTGTTCAACTCGCTGGTCTACGCGGCGCAGAAGAGGATCATCCTGGTCAGCCCGTACTTCGTGCCCGACGACTCGATGCTCTACGCGATCACCACCGCGGCGCAGTCGGGGCTCGAGGTGCAGCTGTTCGTCTCGGAGATCGGCGATCAGTTCCTCGTCTATCACGCGCAGCGCAGCTACTACGAGGCCCTGCTGCGCGCGGGTGTGCGGATCTTCCTCTACGAGGCGCCGACGATCCTGCATGCCAAGCACTTCACGATCGATGACGATGTGTCGGTGATCGGCTCGAGCAACATGGACATGCGCTCGTTCAGCCTCGACTTCGAGGTCTCGGTCATGGTCTGGGGCGGCACCTTCCTGCAGCGCCTGCGCGCGATCGAGAACGACTACCGCGAGCACAGCCGCGAGCTGACCCTCGACGAGTGGCTCGTCCGTCCGCGGCTGTCGCGCGCGCTCGACAACGTGGCGCGGCTGACGGCGGCGGTGCAGTAGCGCGCGCCCCGCTTCGAGCGAAGGCCATTTCTGGGCTTCGCCGCGGCGCCAGCGCCGACGCCCGTCCCGGGCGTCGGGTCACTCGAGCCCAGCGAAGGCGAGCCGCGGCCGGGTCGCTCAGGCCGGCTCAGCCGGGGATCCGCCCAGTGCCGCGAGCACCGTGGCCGAGAGGTGCTTCACGATCCTCGGCCGCGACCAGCCCAGACCGGCATCCAGGTCGACCAGGACCCGCTCGTCGAACAGGGTGATCCAGACGAGGACCGCGTAGCGCACATCCTGCGCAGGGATGACCCCGCCCTCGATCAACTGGCGCACCACTTCGCCCAGCGCGCGATCCAGTCGCACCACGAGGTCGTTGCCCGACTTCACCCGCTCGATGAAGCCTTCGGCGCTGCGGATGAAGGTCGCCGCGCGCGCCCAGGCCGATGCCCGTTCGACCCACGCTGCGCACACGCGGTCGAACAGCTCCCGCCCCCGGTAGCTGTCGAGCAGTTCGTCGAATTGCACTCCGAGCGTCTCCACGATGCGGCGGTCGAACTCCTCGCGCAGTTCGTGCACGTCATCGAAGTGACGGTAGACCGTCGCCGTGGCCACCCCGGACTCGCGCGCCAGGTCGGGCAGGCTCACATCGAGCCCCTGCTCCTCCAGCAGCCGGCCCAGAACGTCGAGCAGGTGCTCCCGGGTACGCCGAGTATCCGCGCGGAGCTTCTTCGGCGGCGTCGCCGGGGACTTGGGCGCATCTCGTGTGTCGGGCGTGTTAACCCGGGAATAAGTTCTCATTTCAATGCCTACATGCATTTGACACCCGGCCGTCCGTTTTTGCAACATAAGAAGAACTTCCCATGTCGACGCGCGGACCGGGGACGACCGGCACCATCCCACACACGGAGGCATTTCATGAACAGCACTTCCCCCCGACGGCGTCGACTCACGCCGATCGCTCTTCTCGCCGCCCTCACCGCGGTGGGACTCGTCATGGCCGGATGCTCGGCCACGCCATCCGGCACCTCGACCAGCGGGACCTCGTTCAAGATCGGCGTGTTCGAAGTCGCCCAGGCCGACCTCATCGACGGCGTCGTGACGGCGTTCGAGAAGTCGGTGAAGAAGGAGCTCGGTTCGGATGTCACCGTCACCTTCGACCTGCAGAACGCCAACGGCGACCAGTCGCTCACGGCCAGCCTCGCCCGCGACTTCGCCAGCTCTGACGACGACGCCTTCGCGGTCGTCGGCACACCGGCCGTGATCGCCCTCGCCCAGCAGATCAAGGACAAGCCGATCTTCGCCCTGGCGATGGGCGACCCGGTGGGTGCCGGGCTGGCGAAGTCC
The DNA here is from genome assembly GCA_011620705.1 of Microbacteriaceae bacterium. GTDB lineage: Bacteria > Actinomycetota > Actinomycetes > Actinomycetales > Microbacteriaceae > Lysinimonas. Next base: position 10,516 of record WOYR01000035.1, read on the forward strand.
CTGGAGAAGCCCGGCGGCAACGTCACCGGCAGCATCGACTATGTCGAGCCGGCGCTCCTGCTGGACAAGATGCTGAAGATCCAGCCGGGACTGAAGAGCGTCGGCACGGTCTACGACCCCTCCAACCAGAACATGCAGGTCTGGGTCACGGCGCTGAAGAAGGCAGCGGCCAAGGCCAAGCTCACGGTCACCGAGTCGACCATCTCCGGCGCCTCCGACGTCGCCCAGGCGGCGCGCAGCCTCAACGGCCGGGCGGACTCCGTGCTGATAGGTCCCGACGCGGTCGTGGTCGCCGGTCTCGACGCCGTGACGGCCGCCACCACCGGTTCCGGCACAGCCCTCTACCTCTCCGGCGGAGACGCCTCCGTGACCGGTGTGCTGGCCAGCATCGGCCCCGACTACCCGCTCACCGGAACCTCGGCCGGGAAGATCGCGGCCAAGGTGCTGCTCGGCGCGGACCCCGCGACCACCGCCTTCGCGGTGCCGACCGGGCTCGATGTGACCATCAACAGCGCGACCGCGAAAAAACTCGGCCTGACCGTCCCGCAGGACGTGCTCGACAGCGCGACCGTCCTCTGACCGATCCGGGCGGGGTCCATCGCACCCCGCCCGGACACCCCTGATCGTGAATCCTGAAAGGGCTGAGCATGCTCGAGAACATCCTCATCGACGCACTGGTGACCGGCCTGCCGCTCATTCCGGTCTTCCTCGGCGTCTACATCGTGCTGCGCATCCGGGAGGATTTCGACCTGACCGTCGAGGGCAGCTTCGCGCTCGGCGGATCGGTCGCGGCGATCATGATCGCCGCCGGCATCCCGCCGGCGCTCGCCATGCTGGCCGGGGCGGCATCCGGAGCGACCGCCGGACTGGTGACCACCCTGCTGTCCCTCGCTCTGCGACTGCCCGTCCTGCTGGCCGGGCTGGTCATGAACATGGCCCTGTTCAGCATCACGCTGCGAGTGCTCGGCATGCCCACCGTCTCGCTCAGCGGCGCGACCACCATCTTCACCGCGATCGCCCCTGCCCCGGGCCGGGCCGCCGACCTCGCCACCTCGCTCGTGCTCGCGCTGATCGTGGTCGCGATTCTGACCGCCTTCGCGGTCTTCTTGAAGACCCGGTTGGGGCTGGCGCTGCGAGCCAGCGGGGTGAACGCGCGCATGGTGCGCAGCCAGGGCGTCAGCGACCGCGGGATGCTCGCGCTGTCGCTCATCATGTCCAATGCGCTGAGCGCCTTCGGCGGAACGCTCATGGTGCAGATGCAGGGGTACGCGGATGTCAACATGGGCTCCGGCATCTTCGTCGCCGGCGTCGGGGCGGTGCTGCTCGGCGTGCTGTTCGTGAACCCCAGCGGCTCGCAAGTGATCCGGATCGCCGTCGCGGTGCTGCTGGGGGGCCTGCTCTACCGCCTGATCCTGGTCGCGGCGCTGCGCTTCGGGCTGCCCGCTGGCGACCTCCGGGGTGTCACAGCGCTGACCCTCGTCGTCGCGGTCGCCGCGCAGGCCTACTTGGCGCCGGCACTCGACCGATACGGCATCCGATTGCGCGGCTGGCGACGACGGGCGCGACCCTCGTCGCCCGGCGAGTCGCACGGCGTCATCCCGATGGAGGCTTCCCATGGCTGAGCCGATGCTCCGATTGGACGATGTGCGACTGGTCTACAACCGCGGCCGCGTCGATGAGGTGCACGCCTTGCGCGGCGTGGAGCTGAGTCTGCAGCCCGGCGAGTTCGTCACCGTCGTCGGCTCGAACGGCGCCGGCAAGAGCAGCGCCGTCCAAGTGATCTCCGGTGGGGCGCGGCCCAGTTCGGGGCGGGTCCGGCTGAACGGGGTCGACGTCACCAACTGGCCGGACTACCGGCGGGCGGGGCTGGTCGCGCGGGTCTTCGACGATCCGCGGATCGGCAGCGCGCCCGAGCTGAGCATCGAGGATAACCTCGCGCTCGCCCTGGACCGGGGGCGCCGGCGCACGCTCCGCTTCGCGCTGAGCGGTGCGCGGCGACGGCTGCTGCGCGAGCGGGTCGCGCGGCTCGGGCTCGGGCTGGAGGACCGCCTGCACGACCGGGTGGGACTGCTCTCCGCCGGTCAGCGGCAGAGCCTCACCATGATCATGGCGGGACTCACCGCGCCCAGAGTGCTGCTGCTCGACGAGCACCTCGCAGCCCTCGATCCCGCGACCGCGCAGCGCGTTCTGGCGCTGACGGCGGAGTTGGTCACCGAGATGGGGTGCACCACGGTCATGGTCACCCACAACATGGACCACGCGCTGCGGATGGGCGACCGCCTGCTCGTGATGAGTCGCGGCCGCATCATCCATGACATCCCGCACGCCGGCAAGAGCGGCCTCACGGTCGCCGGCGTCGTCGACCTCATCACGGGCAGCGGCGACGTGGTGAGCGATCGTTCTCTTCTCGCCGATCTCGAGACGCAGGAGGCGCCGAAATGACAGTGACCGAGATGACGGATGAGCTCAGCACCCTCGAAGAGGTGCGCCGCATCGCACTCGAGCGGCTCGACCCGGTGGTCGTCGACTTCCTGGAGGGAGGCGCAGGCGCCGAGCGCACCCTCGAACGCAACCGAAGGGCCTTCGACCGCTGGGCCTTGCGACCGCGGGTGATGAGCGGCCGCGAACTGCCGTCCACCGCGACCCGCTTCCTCGGCGTGGAGCTGGGGCTGCCGATCCTCACCGCACCGTTCGGCGCCGACGGGCTGTTCGATCCGGAAGGCCAGGTCGCGGTCGCTCGCGCCAACGCCCTGGCCGGCTCGGCGAGCATCGCTCCCGAGGCGGGCTCGCACTCCATCGAGGAGATCGCCGCGGCCTCACCGGAGGGCGCCGCCTTCGGGCAGCTGCATCCGATGGGACCCGAGAGCAACTTCCTGCGGATGCTGGAGCGCTTCGAGCAGGCCGGCTATCGCGGCATCTGCGTGACCTGCGACTGCCCGACCGCCGGCTGGCGGGAGCGCAATCAGCGCAACGGCTTCTCGCCCAGCTACGAGGTGATCGGCGGCAACTACCCGCCCGGATCGGAGGTGCGGCTCGAGGAGGTGTTCGGCCAGCTGTTCGACAACGACAGGCCGGTGTGGACCTGGGACAAGCTCGCCGGGCTCATGGCCAGCACGACGCTGCCGTGGATGGCCAAGGGCATCCTCACCCCGGAGGATGCGATCGCCGCGGTCGAGGCCGGGGCCAGCGGCATCCTGGTCTCCAACCACGGCGGGCGGCAGCTCGACGGCGTGATCGCCTCCCTGGACGCGCTCCCGCCGATCCGCGACGCGGTCGGCCCCGATATCGGCATCGCGCTGGACAGCGGGATCCGGCGCGGCAGCGACATCGTGACCGCGATCGCCCTCGGCGCCGATGTCGTCGTGCTCGGCCGGCTCGCGGTGTACGGGCTGGCGGCTGCCGGCGAGGCCGGGGTTTCACGCATGCTGGAGTTGCTGCGGGATGAGCTGACCACGGTCCTGACCCTGCTCGGCCGCGGAGGGATCGATGAGCTGAGCCCTGCCGCCGTCCAGCGGGTGGAGCCCTGATGGCGATCCTCACCCGGACCGCCGGCCAGCTCCCGTCGCTGCCCGGATCGGTCACGGCGATGGGCCTCGTCTACACCTCGGGCCTGGTGGACCCGGCCGCCATGGGCCAGGACCCACCGCCCTTCGCCGATCAGGCCGCCGCGGCGATGACTCTGCTGCTCGCCACCCTCACGGCGGCCGGCACCGACGCCGCGCATGTGGTCAAGCTGGAAGCGTTCCTCGCCGACGCCGCCGATTTCGCCGCATGGAACACGGAGTTCGCGAAAGTGTGGCCGGAGCCCGGTCCCGCCAGGACGACGCTCGTCGCCGTGTTCGCGCTGCCGACCGTGCGCTTCGAGGTGCAGGCGGTCGCGGTCCTGCCCTGAGTGCGAGCTATCCCCGGCTGATCTCGACCATCTCGTCGCGCGGCACGACCTTGATGCGGGCCCGAT
>WOYR01000059.1 GCA_011620705.1 Microbacteriaceae bacterium
GACGCCGGTTCGACAGCGACCTCCAGGCGCTTCATGTCGACCTCGCGGTCTCCGGGCACGCCGATCGCCAGCAGCTCTTCCTTGCCATCGAGGTGGCGGAGTTTGACGACGACGTTCTTGAGGGTGTCTGCGGCGGTGAAACCGCGATCCGGGAAGGCCGCCTGCGCCCACGCGACGAGCGTGTCGATGGTCGGGGTGTCGCCCGTGTCGTGGACGGTGGCCGCGGGCAGTCCCTCGATGGGCACTGCCGGCGGGGCGGGTGTGATGACCGCCTCGACATTGGCGGCGTACCCCGACTCCGGGCTGCGGACGTAGGTGTCCTCACCGACCTCGCTCTCGGCGAGGAACTCCTCGGAGGCGCTACCGCCCATCGCACCCGAAGTCGCGGCGACGATCACGTATTTGACCTGCAGCCGTTCGAAGATCGCCTGGTACGCCTCGCGGTGGGCGTCATACGACGCCTTCGAGCCGTCGACGTCGAGGTCGAAGGAGTACGAATCCTTCATGATGAATTCGCGGCCCCGCAGAATCCCGGCCCGGGGCCGTTCCTCGTCCCGGTATTTGGTCTGGATCTGATAGAGCGTCACCGGCAGATCTTTGTACGAGGAGTACTCCCCCTTCACCAATTGCGCGAAGAGTTCCTCGTGGGTGGGCCCGAGCAGCATGTCCGCGCCCTTGCGGTCCTTGAGGCGGAACAGCGCATCGCCGTATTCGGTCCAGCGACCGGTGACGTCGTAGGGTTCGCGCGGCAGCAGTGCGGGCAACGAGATCTCTTGGCCACCGATGCGGTTCATCTCCTCGCGCACCACCTCCTCGACGCGGCGCAAGACCTTCAGTCCCAACGGAAGCCAGCTGTAGACCCCCGGTGCGACGCGGCGAACGTAGCCGGCCCGGACCAGCAGCTTGTGGCTGGGTACCTCGGCATCGGCGGGGTCATCGCGCAAGGTGCGCAGGAACATGGTCGACATGCGTGTGATCACGTCTGTCACCTTAACGGTGTCATGGGACCTGTCTCCGCGGTGGCAGTCCGTCAGGAGATACGGTGGTCCACTGTGTTGATCGTGCTGCCTCCGTCGGAGACCAAGTCCGAGGGCGGGCGCGGCCACGCGCTCGACCTCGACCAGTTGTCGCTGCCCTCCCTCACCCCCATCCGCCGCAAGCTGGCGGACGCGCTGGTGACCCTCGCCGCCGATCCTGCGGCGAGCCAGAATGCGCTCGGGCTGGGCGTGACGCAGATCGCGGAGGTCGAGCGGAACGCGCAGTTGTGGTCGAGTCCGACCAGGCCTGCGGTCGAGCGCTACACGGGGGTGTTGTTCGACGCGCTGGACTATCGGTCGCTGACGCGAGCATCGAAGGTCAAGGCCGTCGATCGGCTGGCCGTCGGTTCGGCGCTGTTCGGCATCGTTCGCGCCGCCGATCCGATCCCCGCGTACCGGTTGTCGTCCGGGTCGAAGCTGCCCGGGCTGGGCACACTGGCGTCGGTCTGGAAGCCGGCTCTGACCGAGTCGCTGACAGGTCTGGGCTCCGATGTCGTCGTCGACCTGCGGTCCGGTGGCTATCAGCAGCTCGGGCCGATACCTGATGCGATCACCGTGACCGTGCTGACGGAAGGACCGACCGGTGCCCGTACCGTGGTCAGCCACTTCAACAAGCATCACAAAGGAGTTCTCGCCCGCTCCCTGATGTGTACGCGCAGAAAGGTCCGCGACGTGGAGTCACTTGCCGCGGTCGCGATCGCCGGCGGTCAGCGCGCCGAAGTCACCTCGGACCGAGTGCTGATCATCTTCACCGACTGATTCCCGCCGTCAGTTCGTCTGATCGATCGACGTGTGGGCGGCCACTTGGGCGGCTTGACCTTCGGCGACGTCCTCGGGCGTGAAACGCATGAACAGTACGACGATGCCGGCGGCGACCGCGATCAGCGCACAACAGACGAATGCCAGGCCATAGCCGCTCGCGAGGGCGTCGAGCTGGTCGTCGTCCATCTGATCGATCGGGCCGGTGACACCGCCCTCGGACAGGGTCCGGCTGAGCACCATGGCACCGACCGCGACCAGCGCGATGGCACCGCCGAGATTCTGGGCGACCTGGGCGAGCGCGGTCAGTGGGCCGATCTCGTTCGGCCCGACCCCGGCGACGACCGACAGCGTGAGCGGGATGACTGCCATGCCGACGCCCGCCCCGATGACGACCACCGGGACCAGGATGTGCGGGAAATACGACGGCGCTTCCCCGGCGATGCGCGCGGCGTAGCCACATCCGGCGACCACGACCGCACCACCGACGAGAACCAGCCATCGCGGCTGAAACCGAAGGGCGAGTTTGGAGGCGACGGCGGCAGCGGCGCCGAGGCCGAAGGCGAACGGGACCACCGCCAGGCCACTCTGGATCGGCGAGTACTTCAAGATGCCCTGCAGATAGAGCGAGATGAAGACCGCCATGCACATGATGATGGCGCCGGCGAGCAGGATGGCCACCAGCGCGGCCACCCGGCTGCCGTTCTTGAACAGGGAGAACGGCAGGATCGGATGCTCGGCATTGCGTTCGACCAGCACGAAGGCCGCCAGCGCCAGCACGCCGACGACCAGCGGGATCACCACGACGGGCCGCAACCAGCCACCGGGGCCCTCGTTCACCGCGAGCACGACGAGCGTGCAGCCCAGTGTCGCCAGCACGGCGCCCTTCACATCGAGCGGCAACCGTTCACCCTGCGATTCCTTCAGGAACAGGATCGCACCGATGACGACGCCCGCGCCGATGGGCACGTTGATGAGGAACACCAGGCGCCACGACAACTCCGTCAGCACCCCGCCGGCGATGAGCCCGGCGACCGACCCGATGCCGGTCATCGCGGCGTAGACGGCAAAGGCCTGATTGCGGGGCTTGCCCGGCGCGAACGTGGTGGCGACCAGCGCCATCGCGGTCGGTGCGGCCACAGCCGCGGCAGCACCCTGAAGGGCCCGACCGATGATCCGGCTGATGGGGTCCCAGGCCAGTCCGCACA
>WOYR01000004.1 GCA_011620705.1 Microbacteriaceae bacterium
GCGCCCGAGCGCGCCGGCGCTGCGCGATATCGTGATCGTGCGTTCGGACGAGCCGGTGCTCGCGGACGACTTCATCGCGTTCGACACGTTGTTCGCCAACGGCGACGTCGAGGAGCTGGATGCAGCGCTCGGCGCCACGGCGATGGCAGACGACCCGTGCCTCCTGGTGTACACCTCCGGCACGACCTCCCGCCCGAAGGGCTGCTATCACACGTTCAACACCTTGCACTCGGCCGCGAGAGCGATCGTCGATCTGCTCGGGATCACGCCGGACGACGTGGCCTTCAACCCGTCGCCGGTCGCGCACTCGACGGGTCTGGTGACCGGGATCATCCTGCCGCTCATCGCGGGCGGCGGCACCCATTTCCAGCCCGTGTGGGACGGAGAAGAGGGGCTGCGGCGCATCGAGCGGTACGGCTGCACGTTCACCTTCACCGCGACGACCTTCCTCACCACGGCGATGGAGGCCTATCAGGAGGGTCTGAACGACGTTTCGACCATGCGCTATTGGATCTGCGCGGGTGCGCCGATCCCCGGCCCGGTCGTGCAGGCCGCGCACGCGCTGTTCCCCAACCTCGCCACGCTGAGCCTGTACGGGCGCTCGGAGAACCTCGCCACGACGATGTGCGGGCCGAACGATCCGCCTGAGCGCTCCGTGACCTCGGACGGCCGCGTCATCCCGGGCGGGATCATGAAGATCGTCGGCCCCGACGATGTCGAGGTGCCGGTCGGCGAGGAGGGGGACATCGCCTTCCGTGGCCCCTCGCTGATGCTCGGCTATTACCGGGAGCCCGAGGAGACCGAACGCAGCTACACGCCGGATGGGTTCTCGAAGTCCGGCGACCTCGGCTACGTCGACGAGGCCGGGTTCGTGCGGGTGAGCGGCCGGGTGAAGGACATCATCATCCGCGGCGGTCTGAACATCAGCGCCCGCGAGGTCGAGGATCTGCTCAGCGGCCACCCGGCGATCCGCGAGATCGCCGTCGTCGCGATGCCGGATCCGCGGCTGGGCGAGAAGGCGTGCGCATTCGTCGTCGTGAACGAGGGCTACGATCTGACGCTGGAAGTGGTGACCGGCTACCTGCTCGAGCAGCGCGTGGCGGTGCAGAAGCTGCCAGAACGCCTGGAGATCATGGAAGCTCTGCCCATGACCGCCGTCGGCAAGGTCCGCAAGAATGTCCTGCGCGACATGATCGCGGACAGGCTCAAGGCGGAGGGCGTCATCCGGGTCTGATCGGCTCAGCTCGAGACGTCCACGACGACCTTGCCGATCGTCGTGCCGCGCTCGACGAGCCGTATCGCGTCGGCGGCGCGATCGAATGGGAGCCTCGCCCCCACGTGGGGGTGGAGCATCCCTGTGTCCAGAAGCCGCTGGACCGCATCGCGGACCATGACGAGCGTGCCCGGATGCTCCCGGTCCATGGTGTCCATGGAGATGCCGGTGATCGTGAGGTTGCGCAGCAGGAGGCGGTTCACGCGAACCTCGGGGATGCCTCCGCCGACGAATCCGATCACGACAAGGGTGCCGCCGATCCGCAGCGCGCGCAGGGAGTCGGTGAATCTGTCGCCGCCGACCGGATCGAGCACTGCGTCGACGCCTCGCCCCCCGGTGAGTTCGCGCACCCGCTCGAGCCAGGCGGCGTCGCTTCGGACGACGGCCCACGCGCCGGCCTGCTCGGCGAAGGCCGCCTTCGCGTCACTGGAGACCACGGCGATGGTTCGCGCGCCGAACTGCGCCGCGAGGTCGAGCGCCGCGGCACCGACGCCGCCGGCTGCGCCATGGACGAGAACGGTCTGCCCGGGCTGGACTGCGGCGCGATAGTAGGCGTACCAGGCGGTCGAGTAGTTGAGGTACACGGCGGCGCCCTCGGCGAACGGCACCGTGCCCGGCAGCCGGATCGTGTACTCGGGAGCGACGAGGCAGCGTTCGGCGAGCGCTCCCCAGAAGACGACGCCCGCGACCCGGTCGCCTGGGGCGAATCCGGAGGCCGGATCCGCCTCCCGGACCACCCCGGCGACCTCGCTCCCAGGCGCATAGGGCGGCGGTGCGCCGTACTGGTACGCACCGCGCGACTGGAGCACGTCGATCGGGGACAGACCCGCCGCACGAACATCGACGAGCACCCGCAGCCCGTCCGCCCGCTCGTGGCTGCCGATCGGCTCGGGCATCTCGCCGAGCTGGATCGCGTCGGGTCCGTCGAGTCGGTCGACGACGATCGCGCGCATCCCGTTCCTTCCCCGTCGTGCCGGGCCGGACGAACCTCCCGCTCAGGCACCGCTTAGAATAGTTGCATGCGAGTCGCGATCACCGGCTTCGGCGCGGTCACTCCGGTCGGCGGCGATGCCGCGTCCACTTGGGACGCACTCCTCGATGGACGGTCGGGTGTGACGGCGCTCGACGAGCAGTGGGCGGAGCCATTGCCGGTGCGGCTGGCGGCGACCGTCGGCGCCGAGGCGCTGGCCGGGCTCACCGTGCGCGAGCAGCGCCGACTGGACCGGGTCGAGCAGTTCGCGATGCTCGCGGGGCGCGAGGCCTGGCGGCACGCGGGGACCCCGGAGACGGATCCTGATCGTGTCGCCGTCGTGGTCGGTTCGGCGATCGGCGGCTTGACGAGCATGCTCGAGCAGACCGGGCGTCTCAGGGACTCAGGCCCGCGCCGTGTCTCGCCGCATACGGTGACGATGATGATGGGCAACGGCTCGGCCGCATGGCTCTCGATGGACATCGGCGCACGGGCCGGTGCGCGCGCGCCGGTTAGCGCCTGCGCGTCCGGCTCCGAGGCCATCCTGATGGCGAGGCAGATGATCCTCGCGGGGGACGCCGACGTGGTTCTCGCGGGCGGCGCCGAAGCGTGCGTTGCCGATCTCACCCTTGCCGCCCTCTCGCAGACCGGCGCCCTCTCCACGCGCAACGACGATCCGACGGCGGCGTCCCGCCCGTTCGCCCTCGGCCGCGACGGCTTCGTGCTCGGCGAGGGCGCCGCGGTGCTGGTGCTCGAACG
>WOYR01000022.1 GCA_011620705.1 Microbacteriaceae bacterium
GCAACCAGTTCAGTCGCGCGATCGGCTCGTTCCAGGGCATCAAGCACCGCCTCTCCGAGATGGCGGTCGAGGTGGACACGGCACGTGCTGCCACCTGGTACGCGGCATATGTCGGTGCTGAAGGACAGGATGACTTCCCGACCGCCGCCCTCGTGGCCAAGGCGACTGCGGCAGCCGGCTTCGCGTTCACCGCGTCCTGGACCGTGCAGGTCCACGGCGGCATCGGCTTCACCTGGGATCATGACGCACAGCTGTACTATCGCAAGGCCAAGTCCACCGAACTGCTGCTCGGCTCGACGACCGACACCTGGCTCGAGCTGGCGGACCGAATCGGAGTCTGATCGCCACCACGCGACGGCCCTCCGGCTGAGAATCGGCTGACCACAAGGAACAGGGGTAGTGCGTGGCATCGTTGCTGGATGTCCTCAATGTCGAACCGCAAGGAGACGACGCCTTCACCGGACCCTCCTCCGGGATGATCCGGCACTTGTTCGGCGGCCAGCTCCTCGGACAATCGGTGGTGGCTGCGGGCAGGACCGTCGAGGGGCGCGAGATCAACTCACTGCACGGCTACTTCCTGCATGCCGGGGATGGCCGTCGTCCTGTCCGGTATGAGGTGCAGCGGACCCGAGACGGCGGGTCGTTCAGTTCTCGCCGCGTGGTGGGATTGCAGGACGACCATCAGATCTGGGTCGCGGATGTGTCGTTCCACAGGGGTGAAACGGGGTTCGAGCACGCCGAGGAGCAGCCTGCCAGCCGGGCGGCGGACGAACTCCCTTCGTTCATGGACGGGATGCGGGCCACGATGGGCTCGGGCAGCGAGTGGGACGACTTCGATATCCGGTGGGGCGGGCCCTGGCCGCCAACGGGCGCCGCGCCCGAGGGCCTGCCGCCGCACAACCAGTTCTGGTTCCGTTTCACGAAGGAGCTGCCCGACGATCCGGTTCTGAATGCGGCCGCGCTTGCCTATATCTCGGATCTCTCATTCCTGACGCCGGTCGTGCTGCCTCACGGAGCCTTCATGTGGTCTCCCGGGATCATCGCGACCTCGCTCGATCATGCGGTGTGGTTCCACCGTCCCTTCTCGGTGGATGAATGGCTGCTGTACGATCAGTATTCCCCCGTCGCTTCACGTGGGCGCGGGTTCGCGATCGGGGGCATCAGTGCCGCCGATCGCGGGCGCGTCGCGAGCACTGCTCAAGAAGGTCTGATCCGCTCGAAGGCATGAGGGTGCGATGAGTGCAGCAGGCCCTCGCCCCGTGGCTCTGGTCACCGGCGCGTCGCGTGGCATCGGCAAGGCGGTCGCCGTGCATCTTGCCGGCGCCGGTTTCGATGTGGTCGTGGGCTATCACGAGGATCATCACGGCGCGGACGCGACGGTGGCGGGCGTGGTGGAGTCAGGCGGATCAGCGGTCTCGGTCGGAGCGGACCTGCGTGAGCTGAGTGCCGGCGAGAGGTACGTCCAGGCGGCGCTCGACCGTTTCGGACGCCTGGACGCGCTGATCAACAACGCGGGCATCGCCCGCGACCACCGCCTCCGGCGCATGACGGACGCGGATTGGGCCGATGTTCTTGCCGTCGACCTCGGGGGCGCCTTCAGCTGCTCGCGCGCGGGAGCCCCCGCACTCGCCGATTCGCCGCGAGGCGCCATCGTCAACGTCTCATCGATCGTGGGGATGAACGGGAACGTGGGGCAGGCCAACTACGCCGCCGCCAAAGGCGGCTTGCTGTCGTTGACGAGATCGCTTGCCCGCGAGTTCGCGCCGGAGGGCATCACCGTGAATGCGGTCGCGCCGGGTTTCGTGCTCACCGACATGACCTTGGCCCTCCCTGCGGAGGTCATCGAGGCCAATATCTCGGCGACTCCACTGGCGCGCCCCGGCGAACCCGAGGACGTCGCGTCGGCCGTGGCCTGGCTGGTCTCGCCCGCAGCCCGCTTCGTCACCGGCGCGGTGATCCCTGTTGATGGCGGTCTGTCGCTCTGACGGCTCCGCCAGGTGTTCACTCGGCGGGGCGACCGCTGAGATAGTCGATGTGCATCTCGGTCTGGGCGACAGCCGAGAGACGCATGTATCCGTGGAGGTTCGCCCAACCTGCCGTCCAGTGCACCTGCTCGGCGACGTGCCAGACGGAGGGGTTGCGCTCAGAGGTCAGGATCGACCGCACTTCGTCGGAGCGGCGCCGATGGTGACCGATCGACTCTTCGATGCGATCGTGCAGTCCCTGGAAGGAATAGCCGTGTCCGGGGTGCACCTCATCGACGTTCAGGCGAGCGAGCATCTCCAGCGAGTTGAAATACCGTGCGAGAGGATTCTCGCGCGGCGACTCCCTCCCCCCGCCCAGCCCGATGCCGGGGTGGACCATCGGCAGCACCGTGTCCCCGCTGAACAGGGAGTGCGTCGTCTCGTCGTACAGGCATATGCTGCCCTCCGTATGCCCGGGTGTGTGAACCACGCGCAGCCGTCGTCCGGGAATATCGAGCATCTCGCCGTCCTCGAGGCGGACGTCTGCTCGCACGCTGACCCCTTCGGCCAGTTGCCGCTGTCGCCACAGCCCGGCGTAGATTCTCGCGCGCTCTGTCCGCGGCGCGCCCCATGCGCGGAGCCGCCGGAAGAAGGCGAATGCGATGGACAGCGATGCCCCGCTCTCGGCGGCTTCGGCTTCGGCTCGGTGCATGAGGATGGGTGCGCCGCTGTGCTCCTGCAGCCACGGTGCGAGCCCGGTGTGATCCGGATGAAGGTGAGTGGACACGATGGTCTTCACATCCGCGAGACTCTTGCCGATCTGGCCGAACGAGGACTCCAGCCGTACCCGATTGTCGGCCGTGTCCCAGCCCGGATCGATGACGTGCACCGACCCCCGGTCGTCGAGGACGAGATAGGTGTAGGTGTGTCGAACGTACTGGTCGCCCTGCAAGGGCAAGGGTGCCGCCCACACGCCCTCTTCGACCTGCAGAGTATCCGGGAGGTGATGACTGATCCACGCTTCGAACTG
>WOYR01000003.1 GCA_011620705.1 Microbacteriaceae bacterium
GCCTTGGTGTTCTCGCCGTAGCCGACGCCGTCGACGATGCCGATCGCGACCGCGATCAGGTTCTTCAGCACCCCGCCGAATTCGGTGCCGATGACATCCGTGTTGACGAAGCTGCGGAAGTACGGATTGCTCGCCACTGCTGCCACCTGGGAGGCGGTGCGCAGGCTCACCGACGACACGACCGCCGCGGTGGGCTGCTCTTTCGCGATCTCGAGCGCCAGGTTCGGACCGGAGACCACGGCGACGCGTTCCGGGTCGATCTCGAGCTCCTGCTCGATCACCTCGCTCATCCGGTGGCGGGTGCCCTTCTCGACGCCCTTCATGAGCGACACGATCGGGATGCCGTCGGGGATCAGTCCGCGCATGACCCGCAGGTTCTCGCGCAGCGACTGGCTCGGCACGCTGAGGTAGAGCTGCTCGGCGCCGTCCAGCACCTCGGGCAGGCGCGAGGACGACTGGATGCCGCGGGGCAGGTTGACGCCCGGCAGGTAGTCCGAGTTGCGGTGCGATTGCGTGATCTCGCGCGCCACCTCGCCGCGGCGCGCCCAGATCGTGACGCTCGAGCCGCCGTCGGCGAGCACCTTGGCGAAGGTGGTGCCCCAGGATCCGGCCCCGAGGACGGCGGCGCGGGTCATGCAGCGTCCTGCGGGATGACGACGGTGTTCATGGCGTTGACCATGCCGTTCACGCTAGCGGCTGGCGGCTCTTCGTCCGCGCCTTCCGCGCCTTCGGCTCTCGCGCGCGCCCGAACTCGCTCTGGCCGTGCGCTGCGGGGTCCCAGCGCTCCGCAGGGGCCGTCTCGCCGCGCAGGCCCTCGAGCAGCGCGGTGATGGACTGCATGAGGAAGTCCGTCGCCTCGGCGAGCGACGCGGCATCCGGCTTGCGGCCCTGCCAGCGGCTCAGGTCGAGCGGCTCGCCGATCACGATGTCGACCGTCTTGCGCGGGAACAGGCTGATGCGCTTTCCGTAGCGCGGCAGGATCTGCTGCGCCCCCCAGTGCGCGGCCGGAATGAGGGGCACCCCGGTCTCCAGCGCGATCCGCACCGCGCCCAGCTTGCCGCGCATGGGCCAGAGCTCGGGGTCGCGGGTCAGCGTGCCCTCCGGGTAGACCACCAGCGCGAGGCCCTCTGCGACGATCTTCTCGCCCTGGGAGATCGTGCTGCCCTGCCCGCGCGCTGCGCGCTCGACCGGGACCTGACCGGTTGCGCTGAGCAGCCAACCGACCACCGGGATCGTGAACAGGCTCGCCTTCGCGAGAAAGCGCGGCACGCGTCCCTGATGCCACAGCGCGTACCCCGTCACCAGCGGATCGAAATCGGTCATGTGGTTCGGCGCCAGGATGAATGCGCCGCTGCGCGGGATCCGCTCGGCGTGCTGCACCCGGTACCTGCCCACCAACCGGATGAAGGGAACGGTCAGGCCGGTGAGGAGGCGCCAGGCCGGCGTCCGCTCCTTCCGCGCGACGGCCCGATCGATGCCGTGGGGATTGCGCGCCACCAGCGAGCCCCTAGCCCTCGAGGGTGAACTGCGCGCCGAGCGCCTCGAGCTTCTCGACGAAGTGCTCGTAGCCGCGGCTGATGATCCCCAGGTTGGTGACCGTCGAACGCCCTTCGGCGGTCAGGGCGGCGATCAGGTAGCTGAAGCCGCCGCGCAGATCCGGGACGCGCACATCCGCGCCGTGCAACGGGGTGGGGCCGGTGATCACGGCCGCCTGCTCCAGCTTGCGGCGGGGGACCCGGCGGGTGACCGACTCGAGGCCGTCCTGGTGCACCACGATGTCCGCGCCCATCTCGACCAGGGCATCCGTGAATCCGAAGCGGTTCTCGTAGACCGTCTCATGCACGACCGAAACGCCCTCCGCCTGGGTGAGCGCGACGATCAGCGGCTGCTGCCAGTCGGTCATGAATCCCGGATGTACGTCGGTCTCCACCTGCACCGGCTTGAGGGCGCCCCCCGGGTGGAAGAAGCGGATGCCGTCCTCCTGCACCTCGAAGGCGCCGCCGGCCTTGCGGAAGACGTTGAGGAAGGTCATCAGCTCCTGCTGCTTCGCGCCGCCGACGAAGATGTCGCCCTTGGTGGCGAGCGCCGCGGCGGCCCAGCTGGCGGCCTCGTTGCGGTCGAAGATGGCGCGATGGGTGTAGCCGCTCAGCGTCTCGACGCCCTCGATGAAGATCGTGCGGTTGGGCTCGATCCAGATGACCGCGCCCATCTTCTGCAGCACGGCGATCAGGTCCATGATCTCGGGCTCGATCGCGGCATTCTTGAGCTCCGTGACGCCCTCGGCCCGCACCGCGGTCAGCAGCACCTGCTCGGTGGCGCCGACGCTCGGGTACGGCAGCTCGATGTTCGCGCCGTGCAGGCCGTTCGGGGCGGTGATCCGGATGCCCTCGTAGCTCTTGTCGACGACCGCCCCGAAGGCGCGCAGGGCAGCCATGTGGAAATCGATCGGCCGGTCGCCGATGCGGCAACCGCCGAGATCGGGGATGAGCGCCTCGCCGATGCGGTGCAGCAGCGGGCCGCAGAACAGGATGGGGATGCGGCTGGAGCCGGCCAGCGCGTCGATCTGCGCGAAGTGCGCCCGCTCGACATTCGTCGGGTCGAGCACGAGCACGCCCTCCTCGGGACTGGTCACCGCGACCCCGTATGCGTCGAGCATCCGGGTCACGATCGACACGTCGCTGATCTCGGGGACGTCCTGCAGGATGCTGGGGGTGTCGCCGAGCAGCGCCGCGACCATCGCCTTGGTCGCGAGGTTCTTCGCCCCGCGCACCTCGATGCGGCCGCGCAGCGGCCTGCCGCCGTCGATCACGATCTTGTCGGAACTGAGACCCACGCGCGCTCCCGGCTTCCGGGCGTCCTTCGCGAGATCCTCGACCGTGTCCACCTGTGCTCCTGTCGTCACGCGCCCCCGGTTCCGACTTGATGGCGCCGGGTTCAGGGCGGCTACCGGGACCTCCCGAGTGTAACCCGGGGCAGCCGGGGGGCGTGGATCGCGCCCGGGCGGAGACGGACCGCGTCGCCTCAGAGGGCCAGCCCGGCCGGAAAGGGCAGCAGCAGTTCGACGTTGCGGTCCGCCGTCGAGCCCCGGTGGTCGTCAGGATCCAGCTGCGGGTCGTTCGCGGCGAGTTCGCGGGAGAGGGAGGCGAGCGCCAGCGTGCTGTCGAGGGAGCCGTCCCAGAGCGCGGGGGCCGCGCTGTCGATCATGGTGCAGAAGATCGAGAGCGTGCCGTCGCGGTTGTCGGCGATCTCGATGGCGCGCAGCTGCTGCGGCCAGTCGATGTGGCTGGCGGTGGTGACCTCCCAGAATCCGCCGCCCGCTGCGGCGGCGTGCGGCCTCACCGAGTTGCGGTGGGTGTGGCCGTTCACCCAGACGATGACCTGCGGATGCCGCAGCAGCAGCTCGACGAGCTGCGGTCCCAGCATCCTGGCCGGCTCGCCGTCGTTCACGAGTTCGTTGGTCATCGAGTGGGAGGTGTGGTGGCTGACGATCATCGTGGCGAGTTCTGGACGCTCTGCCAGTGTCGTCTCGAGCCATGCGGCCTGCGCGTGGTCGAGCGAGCCGGCGGCGCCACCCCGTTCGTCCACGGTGTCGAGCACGACCATCCGCAGCGACGAAGCGCCGCCGGGCAGCGCCGGCAGGTCCTGCACGTAGTACGCCGTGCCCGAAGCGCGATTGGCCTCGGTGAAGCCGTGCCCGATCGGGGCGCCCCTCGTGCTGAAATGCTCCTCCACCACCTCGGCGCGCGCCACCAGCCTGCGGTCGGCGTCGGGCGTCACGGGCCGGGTCGGCAGCTCGGCGATCACATCGGGATCCCCGGCGATGAGCCGTGCCACCGCGTCCTCGCCGCGCATGCCTGCCGGAAGCCCCACCGGCTTGCGGTCGCCGGTCGCGAGGGCGCGCGCGGCATCCGTCGCCGGGAAGATGCCGCCGTAGAGCCCGTCGTGGTTGCCGTGCACGGCGAACCAGGGCAGCGCGAGCCCGACCGCGGTGAACGGCCGGATGGCGGCCGCGAGCAGGCCCGGCACCTCCGGGAATCCGTGCTCGCGCCGGAAGGCGTCGACGGGGGCGCCGGCCGGCGGCTCCGGATGCCAGTAGACCGGGTCGTAGCTGCCAGGGTCGCCGTCCGCGGCACCCTCGAAGACCTCGGCCGCGCCGCTGTTCGCCGCGACCACTCCGCCGTCCAGCAGGTCGATCGCCCAGCGGAGCTCGTTGAATTGGCAGTTGTCGGTCGCGTCGCCGGTCGTCACCGCGAACTGGAACGCGGCTCCGGTCGCCGGCGCTGCCGCCAGCCCGGCGACGGCTCGGACCGTGGCATCCACCACCTGCGCCGACAGCATCTCCTGCGGCCGGTACGAAGCCCCGAAGCCGACGCCGCCGCGGAACAGGGATGGGTCATCGAGGAACTCGAAGCGGGCCGGGGTCTGCGTGTCCTGCACGTGCATGTCGGTGAAGTGGGCGAAGGCCGCGAAGGGGCGGCGGCGTGCGGCACGACCGGCGCGGGCCGGCGCGAGTTCGGCGCGCACCAGCCACGGCTCCCCTGGCGCCACGAGGTGCCGCCGGAAGCCGCGCACGCCCGCGGCCCCGAGCACCAGGGTGCGCCGGACGGTCGCCGCGAGGACGGCGGGCGCGCTCGGCGCCGTCGGCGCCGCCCCGAGAAGGCCGATCCCGGCAAGCCCCACCGCCCCGAGAAGGACGGCGCGGCGGGTCGGGCCGACCCTGTCCCGTCCAGCGCGCGAACCCATCGGAGACAGGCTCGGCGCCGCAGATGACGCGATCGTGAATTCGGCCCCCGTGCCGACGACCGGCCGGGTGTCCGCCCGGCGAAGATTTCACAACCGGACGGCGACGGCCCGGCGACGGCCCGGCGACGCCGCGGTTATCGCACGGGGAGCGTTGTGGGCCGCCAGCTCTCGCGGCCGGCCTCGAACTCGCTGATCCGATCCTCATCGCGGAGCGTCAAGCCGATGTCGTCGAGCCCCTCGAGCAGCCGCCAGCGCGTGTAGTCGTCGATGTCGAACGGCGCCGAGAGATCCCCGACCGAAACGGTGCGCCCGAGCAGGTCGATCGTCGCCCGGATGCCAGGTTGAGCTTCGATCCGCTCCCAGAACTGCTCGACGAGATCCTCGTCGACGGTCCCCGTGAGCAGGCCCTGCTTGCCCGAGTTGCCCCGGAAGATGTCGCCGAAGCGCGGGGCGATCACGGCCTTGAAGCCGTAGTCGCGCAGCGCCCAGACGGCGTGCTCGCGGCTCGACCCTGTGCCGAAGTCCTGCCCGGCGAAGAGCACGGTCGCACCTGTATACGCGGGGTCGTTGAGGACGAACTCGGGGTCCTGGCGCCAGGAGGAGAACAGCGCATCCTCGTAGCCGGTCTTGGTGACGCGTTTGAGGAACACTGCCGGGATGATCTGGTCGGTGTCGACGTTGCTGCGGCGCAGCGGCATGGCGACGCCGGTGAACGTGGTGATCTTGTCCATGATTACGCGTCCGCCTTCTCGTCGGCCGAGCCGGTCGCGACCAGGTCCCACGGCGACGAGAGCGTCCCACGGATGGCAGTGGCCGCTGCCACCAGCGGCGACACCAGGTGGGTGCGCCCTCCCTTGCCCTGACGGCCCTCGAAGTTGCGGTTCGAGGTGGATGCGCAGCGCTCCCCCGGTGCCAGCTGGTCCGGATTCATCCCGAGGCACATCGAGCAGCCCGCGAAGCGCCACTCGGCGCCGAACTCCTCGAAGATCCTGTCCAGTCCCTCGGCTTCGGCCTCGAGCCGCACGCGGGCCGAGCCGGGCACGACCATGACGCGCACGTGGTCGGCCTTCTTCCGCCCCTGCACGACGCTCGCGAAGGCCCGCAGGTCTTCGATGCGCGAGTTCGTGCACGAGCCCATGAAGACGGCATCCACCCTGATGTCCTTCATGGGGGTGCCGGCGGCCAGGTCCATGTACTCGAGGGCGCGCTCGGCGGCCGCGCGGTCATTCGGGTCGGAGTACGACGCCGGGTCGGGGATCGCCTCGCTCAGCGAGACGCCCTGACCGGGATTGGTGCCCCAGGTCACGAAGGGCTCCAACTGGTCCGCGTCGAGGTGGACCTCGGCGTCGAACACCGCGTCGTCGTCGGTCTTCAGGGTCTCCCAGTACGCGATCGCTGCATCCCAGTCCTCGCCCTGCGGGGCGTGCGGGCGTCCCTTCAAGTAGGCGTATGTCGTCTCGTCGGGCGCGACCATTCCGGCCCGGGCGCCCGCCTCGATCGACATGTTGCAGATGGTCATCCTGCCCTCCATGGAGAGGGCCCGGATGGCGCTGCCGCGGTACTCGAGCACATAGCCCTGCCCGCCGCCGGTGCCGATCTTGGCGATCACGGCCAGGATGATGTCCTTCGCGGTCACACCGGGCCGCAGCTCGCCTTCGACCGTGATGGCCATCGTCTTGAACGGCTGCAGCGGCAGCGTCTGCGTGGCGAGCACATGCTCCACCTCGCTGGTGCCGATGCCGAAGGCCATCGCCCCGAAGGCGCCGTGCGTGCTGGTGTGCGAGTCGCCGCACACCACCGTGATGCCCGGCATGGTCAGGCCCAGCTGCGGGCCGACCACGTGCACGATGCCCTGCTCGATGTCGCCGAGCGGGTGCAGCCGGATGCCGAACTCCTCGCAGTTCCGTCGCAGCGTCTCGATCTGCGTGCGGCTGGTGAGGTCGGCGATGGGCCGGTCGATGGCCAGGGTCGGAGTGTTGTGGTCCTCGGTCGCGATGGTCAGATCCGGCCGCCGCACCGGTCGGCCCTCTGCACGGAGGCCGTCGAAGGCCTGCGGGCTGGTGACCTCGTGCACGAGGTGCAGGTCGATGTAGATCAGATCGGGCGAGCCGTCTTCGCCTTTGACGACCAGATGGTCGTTCCAGACCTTCTCGGCCAGGGTCTTGGCGGTCCGGGGCCTGTCGTTGGGGGTGTCGCTCACGGGTGCGTTCCTTCTTCGTTCGAGTCTGCCGGCCGACGACGAACTCCGCGACGAGGGAGGCCGGGGACTAGGCCTCGTCGCGGCGACGAAGGAGGAGGACCCGATCGAGCTGCATGATGTCGAGGGTAGCACCGGCACGGCGACCGGTTCCGGCACTCAGCAGGAAGGGGTTCTCGCTCATCGGCTGCCCTGGCCCGGTTCTCCCGGCGGCAGCAGCTCGAGGATCACCAGGTCATCGCGGGTCACGAGCCGGGTCGCGATCGCGTACTCGACCAGGCGCAGTCGGCGGTTGGTCGCCAGCTTGTCGCGGCCTCCGCGCAGGCCGGTCACGCCGATCCGGTCGAGCTTGTCGCAGACGTTGTCGAGCTTGCGGTTGAAGGCGGTGAGCGTCCAGCCGAGGCGGATCGCCGCCTCCCCCGAGCTCGGGATCTCGCCGTGGCCGGCCGCGCTCTGCCGCAGCAGCGGTTCGGCCAGCGCGACGATCAGCTGCCGCTGGCTCGTGGTGAGCGGCACGTGGCCGATCGTCTCGTCGCCGCCTCCGGAGAACGACTCGCGGGAGACCGGCGACACGGCAGGCCCGTAGAACCCGCCGGCGGTGTGGATCGTGAGCTCATAGCTGGTGGATCCGGCGCCGAACACGATGTGCACCTGCTCGAACACCAGGGGCAGCCGCGCACCGGGGGCGAGGCGCGCCTGCACCTGGCCGCTGGCATCCGTCACCGTCGCGGTCAGCAGGCTGCCGACGTTCTCGAGCCACCAGAGCCCCGACTCGGCTCGGAGGCGCAGGAACCGCCGGTGGAGATAGGGATTGTCATCGACGCTCAGATCGGACTCCCGGCCGATCGAGAACTCGCTGCCCGGCTCGACGACGTGCTCGGCATCGCCGTACACGACGCGGAGCGCGCGCAGCGGCGGCGGCGCGGTCACCGCATCGAACTGCGCGCTGTCGCGGTGCGCCCCCCTCTCGCGGCTGGTATCGGGCATCGGCGCGCCTAGTCCTCCCGCACCACGAAGGTGGTGCCGCCGCCCAGATCGATGAGCGTGCCGGGCAGCACGACGGTGGGCTCGGAGGCGCGCAGTCTGCGCGGCGCAGCACCGGGCAGCGTGATGAGGGTGCCGTTCTTCGAGCCAAGATCGGTGACCACGACGGCCTCTCCTTCGACATCGACCCGCAGGTGGGTGCGCGAGATGTCGGGATCGTCGGCGATGGTGAGCAGGCGGGGCTCCAGCCCGCGCGAGGCCGCGGCGGCCGTCGGCGAGCGGCCGATGAGCACGGGGCGGCCCAGGGGTTCGCGCGAGCCGTCGGAGCGCTCCAGATGCAGGGCGAGGACGGGCGCCGGGACGGGCGCAGGCCCTGAGGCGCCGGGCGGGACGGGCGCCGGCTCCCCCGGCATCGCCGCCGCACGCCCGGCCGGCCCGAGATCCCCGGCGAGCACCGTCCGCCCGTCGTGGTCGCCCGGGCGCTGCGGATCGGGGTTCGGGATCCGGATGGCCGCCCCCGCCTGCGTGCGGTAGACGGTGTCGCCGAACAGGAAGTCGTATGCCTCCGGGTCCGGATCGGCTTGCACGCCCTCCGGGTCCGGATGCGGCGCCAGCGTGCTTCCGGCGGGCTCGGAGGCCGCCCCCGCCCCGAGCAGCACCCCCCAGCTGGAACCCGGCACCGTCAACCGCACGCTTCGCACGCCTTCCAGCACCCGCTCGGTCCAGGTGGCCATGCCGGCTCCCGAGAACGTCGTCTCGGTCCCTGCGATGCCCGCGGTCACGGCGGCCTCCCCCCGCAGCACCACCCGGAGCGCTGCGGCGTCGCCGTCGAGCAGCGCGAACGAGGGCGCGCTCGCGATCCCGGCATCCAGCAGCGACTCGAGCGCCCAGCGGAATCCATCGGCACCTGCCAATCGCACCGTCAGCTCCGCCGCCCTGCCGGCCTCGGTCGCGGGCAGCGCCAGCACGCTCCTCGGCGCGACGACGAGCAGCCAGGCATCCGCCGCGGACGGGAACGACTGCACGATCAACGGGTTCTCCTCATCTTCGGCCTCGTTCTATCTTGACCGGTCGATCACGCCCGCGGGCGCGTGTCGTCCCACTCTGGGGACAGTCCGACTGGCCCCAGTTCGCGGGTCCGCCCGTCCACTCGGCCTGCCGAGCCGGGCCGCTGGGTCGCCGCGAGCACCGCGACCCTGCGGGCCCAGCGGCTCGCCGCCGCCAGCCGGTACCGGGCGAGCGCTCGCCTCCACCACGGGAGCATGGCGCGGACCGCGTCGACCGTGGCAGCGACCTCGGCCCAGACGGCATCCACCTCGGCGTCGTCCGGCTCGCGGTCGGAGAAGACCGCCTCATCCGTCCGGCTCGCCAGGGTGAGCACCGCGTCCGACCCAGCCCCGGGCGCCGGGGCGAGCAGAGGCCGGAGGGCCTCGGCGGTCCGGCGCCGGGTGGCCGCGACCCCCGGCGTCGCGATGCCCAGCTCGACGGTGCGATCGAGGAGCTCGTCCCAGGCGCCGGCCGCGGCATCCCGATGGCGGGCGGCCGAGCGGCGGCGCCGGGCGCGGCGGCGCTTGAGCGAGGCGACCACCCACAACGGCACGGCGATCAGCAGCAGCGGGATGCCGGCCCCGAGACCGACGCCGACCGCCCAGCCCGGCAGCTCGAAGGCATCCTCCGCCTTCTTGTCGCTGTCGTCGATCTGCACATCGGTGACCAGATCGTTCTCATCGTCCTGCGAGCGCGGGGGCTGGCGCAGTTGCGGCTGCGGCTGGGTCTGCGGCTTGGGCACCTGGTCCTGGGGCACATCGGTCTGCGTCGGGGTGGGCAGGAAGGGGATCCACCCGACGCCCTGGAACGGCACCTCCACCCAGGCCGTCACGTCGTGACCTGTCACCTCGATGGGGGTGCCGGCCGAGGATTCGGCCCCCGTCACCGCGGGCGCGAAGCCCATCACCACGCGGGCCGGATAGCCGAGGCTGCGGGCCATGAGCGCCATCGCCGAGGCGTACTGCTCGGCGTCCCCGATCATCGCCGAGCCGGAGAACAGCGCCTCCATGCGGTCGGCGCCGTGCCCGGCGAGCGACGCTGCCGAGTCGGACGCCGTGCCATGCGAGAGGAAGCCCTGCGTGTGCAGCGTCTGCTCGATGTTGCGCAGCTGCTCGATCGGCGAGCTGGCGCCGCCGGCGAACTCGGTGGCTTTGGCGGCCACGATGTCAGGGATGTGGTCCGCCGGCCCCAGCGCGAGGTGCGCCGTCGGCACGCCCCGCAGGGTGGCGTCGTCGTAGTCCGTCTTCTGCAGTACGGCGGTCTCGGTGACCGTGTCGCCCCTGCCCAACCCGGGCAGCAGCACCGCGCTGCCCGTTGCGGCGTTGTAGCGCAGACCGACCAGCTGCTCGCGGGTCATCCCCTGCAGGGTGAGCGATGTCGGGTAGCCGACCGTCGGGATCCAGACATCGTCGTACGCGGCGATCTTCAGCGAGATGGTCTGCGTGCCGCCCGGAGTCAGCAGCGGCGGCTTCGGGTACGAGCTGCCGACCAGGACGAAGCTGCCGGAGCCGTCCGCGGCGATCCGCGATCCGGCGACCGTCCAGAGGTGGCCGTCGTAGCTGTCCATGGTCGAGAGGCGCAGCAGCTCATCGGGTTCCAGCCCCGTCACGGTGAACAGCGGCGTGTCGACTTCGAGCTTGGAGTACTGGCGGAATCCGGCAAGCGGTCCGGCGAACTGCACCGGCTGGAAGGGCGGGACGATCCGCTCGCGCAGCACGAAACGGCTGTCCGGCCGGGGGGAGAGCGCCGCCCCGGTCAGCGCGCCGACCAGGACGGCGGCCCCGACCACGATGGCGGTTCCGGCGAGGCGGCGGCGCAGCATGCCGGTGCGCCTGCCGACGTTCATGCTCTCGGCCGTGCTGTGCCGCCGGCCCAGCCAGGTCAGCGCGATCGCGGCGAAGGCGGCGCCGCGCGCGCCCGGGTGGTACGGCTGCTCGGTGCCGAGCAGGATGCCGGCCAGGTAGAGCAGCGCCGGCCCGATCAGCAGCAGCGCCGCGCGCGGCGCGGTGCGCTTGCGCGGAAGCCATCGAGTGGCCAAGGTCGTGCCCACCAGCCCGACCAGCCAGGCGGAGAGGTAGGGGACCACCGTGACGTAGTCCGGCAGCTCGACCGGCGGGCGCAGGGTGAGCAGATCCGACCAGCCCCAGACGGCGCCGATGCCGAGGCTCGCGATGCTGGTCATCGTCGGGACCACGTGGGCGATCGCCTGGGAGGGCACCGCGAGCGCGCTGCCGAGCAGCACATAGCCGAGCAGCGCGAGGCCGGCCGTGAGCACGGCGCCGAGCCGGAGCGCGCGGGCGGCGAGAGCGGCGCCGGTTCCCACCGCGAGTCCGCCGACGCCGGCGAGCAGCCAGCCCAGCTGGTGGAAGCTCGTCGCGAAGCCGATGATGCCGATCAGGGCCAGGAGCGCGTGGACGGCGACATCCGTCCAGTTGCGGGCCGTCACCGCACCCTCCGCATCAGTTTCGGCAGCTCGCCGAGTTCGCCGATCGTGAGCATGTCGAAGCGCGAGAGCTGCGAGATGCGCGGCTGCCCGCCGAGCTCGACCCGCAGGCCGAGCAGGCGCGTGCCGGAGCCGACCACCGCCTCGATGGCGCGCAGCTCGGCGATGGGCGTCGCGGAACCGGCGACCACCACGAGCACCGACGGAGGCGCCGTGCGCGCCAGCACCCGGCGGATGAACTCGCGCGGGCTCTCGCGCAGACCCGCGACCGGCTCGACCCGGCAGCTGTCGTCCAGCAGCGCCGTCACGGTGGCGGTGCGCAGTTCGAGGGTCTCGGTGACCACCCGGGCGCGGGTCCTCTCGCGCACCACCTGCGCGCCGACCGAGGCCATCACCGAGACGGCGAGCTCGAACTCCTCGGCCGCCGGTTGCGCGCCGCCGATCCGGTCGGCCCCTCCTGCGCCTGCGTCCCGCGCGTAGCCCTCGGCACCGACCAGTTGCGCCAGCACGAGCTCCGAGCGCCGGGTCTCCTGGAACTGCCGCACCATCAGCTGCCCGGTGCGCGCCGTGCTGCGCCAGTGCACGTAGCGCTGATCGTCGCCCGGCTCGTAGGGGCGCAGCGCATGGAAGGCGAGGTCGTTGTCCGTCAGCGCCGCCGTGACCGCACCCTCCAGATCGCGCACCAGCCCCGACTGCGATGGCGCCAGCAGGGTGGTGACCGGATGCACGAACAGCTCGACCGGATCCGCCCAGCGCACCCGGCGGCGCAGCAGGCCGAGCTGGTCGCCGCGCTCCGAGACGGCGGGACCGGCCGTGATCACCGCTCGCCGAGAGGTCGGGACCGCGAACAGCTCCTCGTGCTCTGCCGCCGCCGCGAGCGGCGGGATGGCGAACTCCGCCTCGCCGCCTCCGACCGGGAGGTCGAGCCGGGTCGCGCTGCTGCGGCGAGCGCCGGTGTTGCTGACGAGCAGGCGGCCGAATGCGCGCTCGCCCGCCGTGACGCGGCGGGGGGTCAGTTCGATCCCGACCCGGAAGCTGGCGCGCCCGATGAGGAAGAACGCTCCGATCACCAGACCGGCGGCGAGGGACGCGCCCAGGTAGAGGAGCTCCGACCAGCCGAGCAGCCACGCCACCGCGCCCGAGGCGATCGCGGCGAGCAGCACGATCCAGCCGAGCGGGCTCACGACGGCGACGGCCGGCCCCAGCGCGCGCCGGATCCAGCCGGCGGCGAGCCGGGCGAGTCCGAGCAGGGTGCCGACGACGGTCACGGTGCCGCGTAGGCGGGCGGGGCCACCTCGACGAGGATCCGGTTGACGATCTGCTCGGCGGTGACTCCGGAGAAATCGGACTCCGGGTCGACGATCACGCGGTGCGCGAGCACCGGGACGGCCAGATCGCGCACATCGTCCGGGATCACATAGTTGCGCCCAGAGGCCAGAGCCCAGGTCTTCGCCGCGCGGGCCAGCGCGAGCGCGCCGCGCATGCTGACTCCGAGCGCGACATCCTTGTCGACGCGCGTCGCCGCGACCAGGCGGTTCAGGTAGTCCATCACCGCACGGTCGGCGTGCACCTCGGTGGCGAGCTCCGCCATCGTCGCGATGCGCGACACCGCGATGATCGGGGTGACCTTCGCGGCGCGGGCGCGGTTCGCGGCATCCATCAGCAGCGCAACGGCGGTGTCGTGATCGGGGTAGCCCAGCGAGGTCTTGATCAGGAAGCGGTCGAGCTGCGCCTCGGGCAGCGAGTAGGTCCCCGACTGCTCGACCGGATTCTGGGTCGCGATGACCATGAACGGCGAGCCGACCGGATGCCCGACCCCGTCGACCGTGACCACCGCCTCCTCCATCACCTCCAGCAGCGCGCTCTGGGTCTTGGGGCTGGCGCGGTTGATCTCGTCCGCGAGCAGGATCGAGGCGAACACCGGCCCGGGGTGGAACTCGAACACGCCCTTCTTCTGGTCGTAGACCGAGACGCCGGTGACATCGGATGGCAGCAGGTCCGGCGTGAACTGGATGCGCGCCGTCGTGCCGTCGATCGTGTTGGCGAGTGCTTTGGCGAGCACCGTCTTGCCGGTGCCCGGCACGTCCTCCAGCAGCACATGGCCCCCGCTCAGCATCGCCGCCACCACGAGGCGGATGACGTGCTGCTTGCCGAGGATGGCCTGGTCGACATTGGCGACCAGCTTCTCGAAGGCCTCGGCGAACCAGGCGGCCTGTTCGGCGGTCACGGGCATGGGATCTCCTCGGGTCGGGGCCGGATCGGGGGCGTGCCGGGTCGGGTCGGGGTCAGCACGGCGGCGCGTCCCCCCAGCGGGTGGAATGCGATGCGCCGTTGTCGCTCCAGGTGATGATGGTGTTCAGGTCGCCTGCGGTGTTGCGGGCGGTCCAGGCGCCGGAGGTGGCCGAGCCGCTCGCCGAGCTGAAGTCGATCGTGCTCTGGACGCCGCTGAAGGCGATGTGGTGCGAGCCGGTGCTCCCGCTCCACGCCACCCCCATCGAATTGCCGCCGCCCAGCGCCCCGCCGTAGCAGAGGCGGATCGAGTACGGGTCGACCGGGGTGACGCTCGCGCTCGCCGAGGAGTTCTGGCCGGCGCTGGTCGCCGTCACGGTGAAGCTGTAGCTCGTGCCGTACGAGCCGGTGAAGCTGACGCTGCCCGGCGCGGCGACGGTCTGCGTGGAGATCCCGGTGCCGGAGATCTGGTAGCTCACCGGCTCGGTGCTCGCCGCGGCGCTCCAGCTGTAGGTGACCGTCTGGTAGCTGCTGGTGGCGCCGGCGCCCGGGCTGCCCGGCTTCGGGATCGCCGAGTTGCTCGAGTTCGAGGGCGTGCTCGTCGCCCCGCCGCTGTTCGTCGCGGTGATCGTGTAGCTGTACGAGGTGCCGACGCGGCCGGGCAGGGCCGCAGTGGTGACTGCGCCGACGTCCTTCTGCGTTCCGTCGGAGAGCACGATGTGATAGCCGGTGATGGTGCGGCCGTTGCCGTTCGCGCTCGCCCAGCTGAGGCTGAGGC
>WOYR01000224.1 GCA_011620705.1 Microbacteriaceae bacterium
ACCACGATCGACAGCGCCGAGTCGCTGACCCAGCCGTTCACGGATGCTGCGAAGTCCAGCGAGACGAGGTCGCCATCCTGCAGCATGTAGTCGTGAGGCAGCCCGTGCAGCACCGCATCGTTCACCGAGATGCAGATCGCCTTGCCGAAGGGAGACGCACCGAACGAGGGGTGGTAGTCGACGTAGCAGCTCTCGGCACCCTCTGCGCGGATCATGTCGTGCGCCAAGCGGTCCAGATCCAGGATGTTGACCCCCACCGCCGCGGCATCGCGCGTGGCCTCGAGCACCCGCCCGACGAACTCGCCGGCCGTCCTCAGCTGCGCGATCTCGGAGGGGGTGCGGAGTTCGATCACCCCACCAGCTTAAGTCGTGCCGAGGGCCGAGCGGGCCCCGTTGCCGGCACGGGCCATGGCCCTGCTGCGGATGCCGGACACGGCCTCCGCTTGGAAGCTCCGGCGCGCTGTGGCAGAATGGTCGATTGTGCCTGGCTCGGCTCTGCCACAGGGGAGTCGCACAGCGGCCGCAGTGCTTCGCAGCACGGCTTCCCGGCATCGAATCCTTTCCTGATCAACCGAAACACGCGTCCGACCTGTGGCGGCCGCAGAGAGCGAAACGCCATGCACATCCTCGACTCCGTCGATGCTGCCTCCCTCCGTTCCGACATCCCCGACTTCCGTGCCGGGGACAACGTCAAGGTGCACGTGAACATCATCGAGGGCACGCGCTCGCGCATCCAGGTCTTCCAGGGTGTCGTCATCGGGCGCTCCGGCGAGGGCGTCCGCGAGACCTTCACGGTTCGCAAGATCAGCTTCCAGGTCGGCGTCGAGCGCACCTTCCCGGTGCACTCGCCGGTCATCGACCACATCGAACTGGTCACCCGCGGCGATGTGCGCCGTGCCAAGCTCTACTACCTGCGCGAGCTCCGCGGCAAGAAGGCCAAGATCAAGGAGAAGCGCGAGACCTCCGCCTGACGGAGAACGCATGAGCGCTTGACGGAGAAGGCCGGTTCAGGCCTCGGCCGCGGGTCTCGCCGACGGCCGTCCCGGCCGTCGGGAATGCGAGCCATCCAAGAGCCCGGTTTCCGGATCCCGTCTCACCCTTCACGGCTCGAGCGGCGTCGTTGCATGTACTCCGCGAGTCGCAGGCTCGGAACCCCCGGGTGGGCAACATATGCTTGCCAGGAACCGCAGGGGTGAGATGACACAGAACGATGCGCCGTCGGCGCGCGGGCCGCTGAGTGCCGCATCGCTCGACGCCTTGACGGCGTCCGCGACCAAGTCCGAGGCGGGCCGCCCGCGCGCCCGCTCGAATGCCGCACCGGATGGCGACGACGACGAGCGGCCGAGCCGCGGCCGGTCCGCATGGCGTTTCGTGCGCGACATCCTGCTGATCCTGCTCGCGGCGATCGTCATCTCCTTCCTGATCAAGACCTTCCTGATCCGCTCCTTCTACATCCCCTCCGCGTCGATGGAGAACACCCTCCAGGTGAACGACCGGATCATCGTGAACGAGCTCGAACCGAAGCTGATGCCCATCCATCGTGGCGATGTGGTGGTTTTCAAGGATCCGGGCGGATGGCTCCCGCCCAGCACCGCGACCTCCGAGCCGAACGGCGTCGCCGCCTTCTTCGACTGGGCTCTCTCGATCGTCGGGCTCACCGCGCCCGACAGCAACGATCACCTGATCAAGCGCGTGATCGGCTTGCCGGGCGATGTGGTCGCCTGCTGCAACGCCTACGGGCAGATGACCGTCAACGGGGTCGCGCTCGACGAGTCGAAGTACCTGCTGCTGCCGCCAGGGGTCACCAAGGTGTCACGCGACGACTTCTCGGTCACCGTGCCCGAGAACTCGCTCTGGGTGATGGGCGACAACCGCTACAACTCGGCGGATTCCCGCTACAACCGCGATAAGCCGGGCAACGGCTTCGTGCCGTATGACGACATCGTCGGCCGCGCACTGCTGATCAGCTGGCCGATCGGCCGCTGGACCCTGCTCGACAACTATCCTGTGGTGTTCTCGGGGGTCGAGTCGGGCGACGGCTCCGGCCGGAACAGCACGAGCCAGACCCCGAGCCCCACCGCATCCTCGAACCCGGCAACGAGCGGCGGCTGATGCCCGTCAAGCAGTCCGGGGTCACCGACCCGACGCTCCGGATGGAGCGGGCCATGCTCCGTGAGGGCGCGGAGCTGGTGATCGGCTGCGACGAGGTCGGGCGCGGGGCGATCGCCGGCCCGGTCGCGGTGGGGCTGAGCGTGTTCGCCGGGCGCGCAGGCGGCGCGCCGAAGGGCCTTCGCGATTCGAAGATGCTCAGCGAGCCCAAGCGCGAGCAGCTGCATCCGCTCGTCGCGGCCTGGAGCGTGCAGTCGGCGGTCGGTCTCGCGTCCAACGTGGAGGTCGAGCGCGTCGGCATCATCGCCGCTCTGGGTTTGGCGGCGGCGCGGGCGCTGGCCGAACTGCACGATCTCGGGGTCGCCATGGGCGGCGCGGTGGTGCTGCTCGACGGCTCGCACGACTGGCTGACTCCGGCGATCGCGCGCGGAGGGGTGATCCCGGATGGCGCGCCCCGGCCGGCCGTCACGACGCGCGTGCGGGCGGACAGGGACTGCGCGGTCGTCGCGGCGGCATCCGTGCTGGCCAAGGTGCATCGGGACCGCATGATGATCGACGCGGATGCCGTGCACCCCGGCTACCGCTGGAGCGGCAACAAGGGCTATGCCAGCGCCGACCACTATGCGGCGATCGACGCGATCGGGCCAAGTCCGCTGCACCGCTGGAGCTGGCTCAGGCAGCCCGCGCTCGACATCGCTGACTAGACTCGCTCCGATGGACGAGGACGAGTTCGAAGACTACGACCGCGAGGTCGAACTGGCTCTCTACCGCGAGTACCGCGACGTGGTGGGGCAGTTCAAGTACGTGGTCGAGACCGAGCGGCGGTTCTACCTGGCCAACGAGGTGAACCTCGAACGCCGCGACAC
>WOYR01000050.1 GCA_011620705.1 Microbacteriaceae bacterium
CTCCACCTCGTCCACGCGGCTGCCGTGGCGGTCATGCGTGTGCAGTTCTGGCTCGATGCGGTTGGCGCGCTCGGCGTCGTGCTGGAACTCCGCCGTGCCGACGTAGCGCCCGACCCGGGTCAGGTCGTCGACCGCCCATGCCGCGTCGTAGCGCGCCACACCCTCGACGAGCGCGTGCGTTGCCACATGCCTATCCTGCCGCTCGAACCGGGGAGGGCGTACCCACTTGAGGAAGGGTGAATGCCGCCTCACCGTGAGGCCGTACTCACTGGACACGGATGATACCGCCGGTAGCTCAGACGGATGACGACCGAGCAGGGCTTCGCCGGCCGCAAGGCTGCCGGCGTTCCTCGACGAGTGGGCCCTCGTTCAGCTTGCCCCACGACCCCAGTACTCGACGATCCGGCCGTTGCGCCAGCTGTAGATGGCGTAATCCTGCCCGAGCGGGGTGCGCAGCCGCACGGCGAGCCGGCCGCCCTCGACGACGGTCTCGCCGACGGTCCAGACGAATCCGGGATGCTCCACGGTCAGCCGCGCGATTCCCCCGACGTACTGCGCCGCCGTCATGACGACGCCCTGCACCCGCACCGGATCGTGCACGAACGACAGCGCCCGGAACCAGTCGCGCGCGTTGCAGGCATCCAGGTAGTCGCGGTACGCGGAGAGCACATCGCTCGGCCTGGTCGTGATGAGCGTCATGGCGGGATTGTCCTCCCGCTCGTCGAGCCTGTCGAGACCCCGGCCGGAGCGGTCAGCCCCGCGCGTACCGTTGAGCCATGATCCCCGAGACCGATCTCTTCGCCACCGCCTTCTTCCTGGCCGACCATGCGGTCGTCGAGAATGGCAAGGTCTACGTCAACGGCGGCTTCTGGAACAACATGCAGTTCGCCGCCTTCCCGGTCGCGAGCACCTTCTCGGTCGTCGGCGTGATCAACGTGCCCTGGTCGGAGCAGAACAAGCAGCACCGCTTCCAGGTGGTCTTCACGGATCTCGACGGCCACCAGCTCGCCGGCGAGTTCGGCGGCGAGTTCACCATCACCCCGGATCCGGATGCCGACGTCGGCGACCCCTTCCTGATGCCGATCGCGGCCACCGCCAACGGCTTCGTGTTCCCGGGGCCCGGCCACTATTCCGCGGTGCTCAAGATCGACGGCGAGGAACTGTCGCGGTGGGGGTTCCGCGTGAGCGCTGCAGTGCCGCTGGGCGGCGCCCCCGGCGCTCCGGGCGGCAGCGGGCCTGCCGACATCCCGCGGCTCTGAGGATGCCGCGAGCCCGGAGCCTCAGCGGACGTCGCTGGATTCCGCCCAGAGATCGATGCCCTGCTCGGTGGCGTACTCATCGATCGCACTGAGCTCCGCGGCGGTGAACGAGAGCGCGCGCACTGCTGCGAGGTTCGTCTCGAGCTGCTCGACCGACGACGCCCCGATGAGCGCCGAGGTGACGGTGCCGCGGCGCAGCGTCCACGAGATCGCCAGCTGCGCCAGAGTCTGCCCGCGCGCCTCGGCGATGCCGGTCAGCCCCCGGATGGCGGCGAGGGTGCTGTCGTTGATCATCCGCTTCGACATGGAGCCCTCACGCGCGGCGCGGGCGTCAGCGGGAACGCCGTGCAGGTACCGGTCGGTGAGCAGGCCCTGCGCGAGCGGCGAGAACGCGATGCAGCCGACACCCAACTCGTCGAGGGTGTCGAGCAGACCGTCCTCGATCCAGCGGTTGAACATCGAGTACGAGGGCTGGTGGATCAGCAACGGTGTTCCGAGCTCCGCGAGGATCTCGGCGGCCCGCTGGGTGCGCTCCGGGGAGTATGACGAGATCCCGGCGTAGAGCGCCTTGCCCGAGGTGACCGCCGTATGCAGGGCGCCCATCGTCTCTTCGAGCGGGGTGCCGGGGTCCGCCCGGTGCGAGTAGAAGATGTCGACGTAGTCGAGTCCCATCCTGTGCAGCGACTGGTCCAGGCTGGCGAGCAGGTACTTGCGCGAGCCGTGGTCGCCGTACGGGCCCGGCCACATGTCGTAGCCGGCCTTGGTGGAGATGACCAGCTCATCGCGGTACGGCCGGAAGTCGCGGCGCAGGTGCTCGCCGAAGTTGGACTCCGCCGAGCCGTACGGCGGGCCGTAGTTGTTCGCCAGATCGAAATGGGTGACGCCGAGATCGAACGCCCGCCGCAGGATCTGCTGCTGGCGCTCGAACGGCACGTCATGTCCGAAGTTCTGCCACAGCCCCAGCGAAACGGCGGGCAGCTGCAGGCCGCTCCGCCCGACGCGCCGGTACGGCATCGGTGCGTAGCGCGACTCGTCTGCGGTGTATCCCATCTGGGCCCTCCCTGATGCCGGATTCTCGACCATGCCCTCCGGATGCTACCCGGGATGAACGCCGCAGAACTCGACTCCGCCTGTGTGAGCCCGGAGATCCCCCGGGGCCGCCGTGGCGGCCGGCCCCGGCCCGGCACCTACGCCTTCGCGAGCGACACCGACACCGGCGTGGGGTTGGCGAACAGGTCGAGCACCGGGCAGTGCGCGTCGACGGCTTCGCGGAGCTGCTGGTAGCGCTCGTCCGACTCGGGGCCGGTGATGCTGATCTGCAGCCGCACCGCGGTGAAGCCGGCGCGCACCGTCTCGTCGATGCCGAACAGGCGCCGCGCATCCAGGTCGCCCTCCGCGGTGATGCGGATGTCATCCACCTGGATGCCGAGCGCGTTCGCATACAGCCGGTATACGACGATCTGGCACGAGATGAGCGCTCCGAGCGCGAACTCGACCGGGCTCGCAGCCAGGTCGTCGCCGGCGAGCGAGCCGGGCTCATCCACGAGGAAGGCGTGCTTACCGGCCTTGATGATGGATGCCACGGCCCCCTCGCCCACGCCGGTCACCTTGT
Source organism: Microbacteriaceae bacterium (assembly GCA_011620705.1). Classification (GTDB taxonomy): domain Bacteria; phylum Actinomycetota; class Actinomycetes; order Actinomycetales; family Microbacteriaceae; genus Lysinimonas. The sequence continues at coordinate 2,872 of WOYR01000050.1, forward strand.
AGGTGAGCAGGGCGTTCTTCGGGTCGGCTGCGATGCGGGTGTTCCAGGATGTGCCCGCCTCGAGCAGGCGCGCGGCGCGCTCC
>WOYR01000126.1 GCA_011620705.1 Microbacteriaceae bacterium
ACGGCATACCGATAGTGGCTAACTCGTACTCGTTCCGAAGTGCTCATCAGTTCTCCTCCTTCAATCGGTCGATTGCCTTCAAGATCTGGTTGACCTGGTAGGGCTTGGCTTTCCCAGCCTTATGCCCGTCAAGACTCGCAAGGCGGCGTTCTCTCGGATGCACGCCTTCGTCCGGCAGGCACCAATACATCGCCATGCGGTCGCGCTGCGCCAGCGCGAGAACTCCGAAGGCGCGATCGCGCGCGAACTGGGCGAGTTCCTCCAGGCACGATCGGCGTGCCTTCGAGCGTTCGATGGTGTCATCGTCTACTACGACGACTGGCAAGCCGAACTCACGCGCGTCCTCAACGCTGTGCTGAACGCGTACTTTCTCCATGCCGTGTTTCCGAAGGGTGCTCCCCGCCGACTACCGGCTCTTCCAAGCAGCCGACCTCATCTGCACACTCGAACTTCTGATCTACACGCGCATCTTCAGTGTGCCGCCCCGGGTCCATCCGGCGTAGCCGTCGCATCCTCTGTCGCAACCGCGGCGCCGCCACGATCGCGCAGGCGCGCTCGAATCCCGAGAACCGCGACCGGCACCAGGATGCACGCCGCCATGACGTTCACCGCGAAGAATCCGCCGAACGCGAGGATCGGTCCGGCGAGAGCGGCAAGGGCGGCAGCACCGAAGTTCATCAGGGAGTCGACCGCCCCCTGCAGCGGCACCTTGATCTCAGTTGAGACGGACTGGGTGAGCATGGTCGACCCGCCGATGATCGATGCCGACCAGCCCAGCCCGAGCAGGCCGAGCGCGACCATCACGCGCGCCACATCCGAGTGCATCGACAGGGCGTCGAAACCTCCGATGAGGAATGCGAGAACGAACAGACCTGTGCCGATCGACGCGACCTTCCCGGCCCCGATCCTGTCCGCAAGCCAACCGAACAAGGGGCTCGCCGCATACATCCCGAGCACGTGCACGCTGATCACGAAGCCGACGAGCTCCAGCGACATGCCCTCGTGGTTCATGCTCACCGGGGTCATCACCATGACCGAGGTCATCATCATCTGACCGGTCACGATCGCGACGAGCCCGAACAGGGCGCGCGGGTGATGCGCCGCCCGACGGAGCGCCGTGAACGAACCGACGGCGGGCCGTTCCCGGCCGGCCCGCGCCGATGGCGGCCCCATCCGTAGGGTGAGCGTCACGATCGCCGCGCCGGCGAAGGCGACGACCGAGAACAGGTACGGGCCGGAAAGCGGGTTGATGCCGATCGCCGCACCCAATTGCGCGCCGGGCCCGGAGAGGTTCGGCCCCGCGACCGACCCGACCGTTGTCGCCCACAGCACGATCGACATCGCCCTGGCCTGATGGTGCGGTTCGACCAGTTCGGTTGCCGCATACCGTGACTGCAGATTCGTCGCCGTCCCGGAACCGAGCAGCAGCATCCCGAGCAGCAACAGCCACAGCTGCGATGCCGCCACCGCAAGCAGGACCAGCACGGCACCGACAGCGGCGAGCGCGAACCCCAGGCTCAGCGACCACCGGCGACCGCGACGATCCGCGAGACGAGCAAGGGGCACGGCGAGCACGCCGGCGCCGACGACGACGGCGGTCTGCGCGAACCCGGCCGCGCTCATCGTGCCTGCGACATGCTCGGCGATGAGTCCGCCGACCGCGACTCCGGAGGCGATGCCGACGCCGCAGAGCAGCTGGGCGCAGACGAGCCGCACCCTGTTGCGTGCGGCGGACTCGCGCCCGCGAGCCGCGGATTCCGTCGCGCTCGACCGTGAGCCGACCACGACCGGATCGCTCAACTCCTTCGCGGGGCGCGCTCCAGCGCCGCCGCCATCTGGCGAACCGCCTGCTCGATGATAGGCCGGGGAGTGGCGAAAATGAACCGTACGAATCCCGCCCCGGATGCCCCGCACGCGACGCCATCGGTCAGAGCGACCCCCGCGTGCTCCGCGAAGAAGTCGGCGGGGTGATCGCCGAGGCCCAACTCGCGGCAGTCCAGCCATGCGATATAGGTACCCTCCGGAGGGGTGTAGCGAATACCCGGGATGTGCTCGGCGAGCAGCTCGCCCAGGCGGCGGCGATTGCCGTCGAGGTATTCCACGACGTGCTCGAGCCACTGCGATCCCGAGGTGTATGCCGCGGTGTTGGCGATCACGCCGAGGTTGCTGGCGCCATGGCTGGCCATCGGGCCGATGCGCTCCCAGACCTCGGCGTCGGCATCGTTGCTGATGATGAACTGCGCGCACTTGAGGCCGGGCAGGTTCCAGGCCTTCGATGCGGAGGTCGCGGTGACGGTGTGGCCGGCCGCCGTGTCGGAGACCGAGGCGTACGGCACATGACGGTTGGGCGCGTAGACCAGCGGGGCGTGGATCTCGTCCGAGAAGACACGGCCACCGTTGCGCGCAACGACCTCACTGATCGCGACGAGTTCGGCACGCGTGAACACCCGGCCTACCGGGTTGTATGGGTTGCAGAGAATCAGCATCTCGCCGCCGGCCTGGAAAGCCATCTCGAGCGCGTCCAGGTCCACTCCGTAGCGGCCCTCGTTCACCGCGAGCGGCACCTCGATGATCTCGCGACCCATCGAGGGCGGCACCGTCAGGAACGGCATGTAGGCGGGCGTCGGCAGGATGATCGCACTTCCGGGAGTCGTGTAGTGCTCGATCGCCACCTCGAGTCCCTTGATCACATCGGCGATCGGATGCACGCGGTCGGCCGGCACATCCCACCCGTACGAGTTCTTCTGCCATGCGGCGGCCGCGGCCGACATTGCATCGGAGACGGCCGGTGGCAGGTACCCGAAGAGGCCGTTGTCGACCGCCGAGTGCAGCGCCTGCGTGATCGTCGGGGCGGCGCCGAAGTCCATCTCCGCAACGAATGCACCGATGCGGCCGGGGAACATCGACCACTTCACGCTGCCTGATGCGCGCAGCTGCTCGATGGTGATGG
>WOYR01000179.1 GCA_011620705.1 Microbacteriaceae bacterium
GACGGGCGCCGCGTGCGCGTCGACGTCGTCGACACCGACGAGGCGTGAGCGAGCACCCCGCTCCGCGCGCCAAGGCCGGTGCCGACAAGAAGTCCGAGCAGGTCCGCGTCGGTCGTCTGACCAAGGCGCACGGCCTCAAGGGCGCCCTGAAGATCGAGCTGTACACCGACGATCCGGATCGTCGCTTCACCCCGGGCTCCGTCTTCACCCTGCAGGTGCCGACGTCGTCGCCATGGCACGGCAAGACGCTCGAGCTGATCGAGCTGCGCTGGTACAACGGGAGTCCCGTCGGATTCTTCGTGGGCGTCGCGGACCGCGCGGCCGCCGAGACCCTGGTCAAGGCGATCCTCTGGGTCGACCAGGATCCAGCCGCGCTCCCCGAGGAGCCAGACGCCTGGTACGACTACCAGCTCGTCGGACTCCGAGCCCTGCGCGACGGCACCGAGGTCGGCCGCGTGGCCCGCGTCGACCACCTGCCGGCACAGGATCTGCTGGCGATCGCCACAGCATCCGGCGAAGTGCTCGTGCCGTTCGTGGCGGCCATCGTGCCCGCGGTCGACATCGCGGCCGGCACGGTGACGCTCACCCCGCCGGCCGGGCTCTTCGAAGAGCTCCCCGACGACGACCCCGACCCCGCGCCCGTGCTGTCGACGGCGCCCGCCGCCGCGGCCGAGCCTGACGGCCCGATCACACCAAACGACGACGCCGTCGACCAGGCGTAGCTGCCTGCCCCGCTGCGTGTGAATCAGCCGCGTGGCCTCTCCATCGGTGAGCGCCACGACGGATCAACGCGAGCACATGCGCTTCCACCTCTTCCCACCCGAGGAGGACCTGGTCGTAGCTGGCGCGCAGCGACAAGAAGCCGCGGACGGCGGCCCGACGATCGCGTGCTCGATCCTCTTCGAAGTCGTGCCACTCCTCGCCGTCGAGTTCGAGGATCAACCGATCCCCGATGAGGAGATCAACGCGTCCGACTCCGGGGATGCGCACCTGCGGACGCAACTGGATCTGCAGCCGCCTCAGCCGGACCCGCGCCAACGACTCGAGCCCGGATTCGCTGCGCGCATCGAGCTGCTCGATCACTCTGCGCGCACGAGCGCTCGTCTCGCCGCGAAGATCGGCGAACGTGATGAGGCGGAGATGGAGTGCCGAGTCCAAGACGGCGATCGCGTGGTCCTCCGGGAGGCACCGCACAGCGCACCGCGCCGCTCGCGCCGCGTCATCGATCGGGCTGCTGACCGGCTCGTCGGTCCAGTGCCGCCGAACCCGCGTCGACGCAGGAAGCCGAGTGCCGCGACGCGTTCTTACGTGCAGCTGACCGTCATCGATGGCCCATGCCCCACGCAGTCGCAGCGCCGAGACGCAGCTGAGCGCTCCGCCTGAGCGAACCGCCGCCAGCAACTCGGGAGCGATCTGCCCGACGGAGTACCACCCGGGACGCACTCGGCGAATGCCGCCGGCTGCGGCGGCGCGCTGCACGCGAACTGCCGGGATGCCGTCGCGTTCGAGCACGGAGACATGGCAGATCCCGCCGCGTCGCCGAATCGCAGCGGCGACTTCGTCATCCGTGAGCATCGCGACAGCATGCCGGGGAGGCGACGCGCACTGAAGGTGTGCGATCGGTGCCATGGGAATCGCATCCGGAGCAGGCGTGTGGGAGGACGCGAGCCCGCGTCGGGTCGATCACACGAAAAGGGGCAGCCGCCGACGATCGGTGGATGGATTGCCGACTGGGTGTAATCCGGCCGCGGCGTACCTCGCAACTACGCTGAAACCGTGCGCATCGACATCGTCACGATCTTTCCGGAGTTCTTCTCCGTGCTGGACGTGTCGCTGCTCGGCACCGCCCGCAAGAACGGGCTGCTCGACGTGGTCGTGCACGATCTGCGCGACTACACGCATGACCGGCACCGCACGGTCGACGACACGCCGGCCGGCGGCGGGGCCGGCATGGTGATGCGGCCGGAGCCGTGGGGCGAGGCCCTGGATGCCGTGCTCACCCAGCGCAGCACCGTGATCTTCCCGACACCCGCGGGTTCGTTGTTCGTGCAGAAGCAGGCACGCGAACTCAGCGGACGCGAGCACCTGGTCTTCTGCTGCGGCCGCTACGAGGGGATCGACCAGCGGGTCATCGACTACGCGAGGACGCGAGCCGCGGAGGTGCTCGAACTCAGCATCGGCGACTACGTGCTCAACGGGGGAGAGGTCGCGGCGATGGCCGTGATCGAGGCGGTCGGGCGGCTCGTCCCTGGGGTCGTGGGCAATCCCGAGAGCCTCGTCGAGGAGAGCCACGAGGACGGCCTGCTCGAGTATCCGAGTTACACGAAGCCGGCGCAGTGGCGCGGCTTCGAGACGCCGCCCGTGCTGCTCGGCGGCAACCACGCCACCATCGCCGCGTGGCGCCGTGAGCAGCAGCTGGAGCGCACCGCGCGGGTGCGGCCGGAGTTGCTGCCTCCGGCCTGAGTCCGACTAGGAGCCGCGTGCCGACAGAATCACGGGCCCGTCGTCGGTGACGGCGATGGTGTGCTCGCTGTGCGCGCCGCGCGAGCCGTCGCGCGATCGCAGGGTCCAGCCGTCGGCATCCGTGTAGATCTTGTCGGTGCCGAGCATGAACCACGGCTCGATGGCGAACACCAGGCCGGCGCGGAGCGGCAGGCCGCGGTTCGGGCGTCCGTCGTTGGGGATGTGCGGGTCGCCGTGCATCACTCGACCCACGCCGTGGCCGCCGAAGTCGGTGTTCACCTTGATCTTCGCCGCGTGCGCGACATCCCCGATGGCGGCCGAGATGTCGCCGATCTTGTTGCCGACCGTGGCGGCCGAAATGCCCGCGGCCAGCGCGACCTCGGTGAGTTCGATGAGGCGCAGATCCTCGTCACGCGGCGTGCCCACCACGATCGACAGCGCCGAGTCGCTGACCCAGCCGTTCACGGATGCTGCGAAGT
>WOYR01000090.1 GCA_011620705.1 Microbacteriaceae bacterium
GAGCCTGAACCGCCGGCCCGGCGGCGACGGCAGCGAAGCCGCCGGAAAAACCGGTCGCCAAGACCGCCGGGCCTGCGGCGGTCTGCGCGGCAAGTGCGGGGCGGACCATCGGCCCAAGCGCGGAGGCCCCCGCCACCGTGACTCCGGCGGAGACCAGGAAGCGCCTCCTCGTGACGCCGGGCGGGCGGTCGGCTCCGTTGGTCACGTCACCGCTACTAGCTGTCTCGCTCACGCGCGCCTCCTTGCTGCGTTTCTCAATCATCTGCAGCTACCAGATGCCGCCAGCCGCCAGCGAATCGGCTATCTGAGAACGATGGTCTGAACTGGCCCCACTGTGATGGCTTCAACTGGCCCCACCTCCGTCCGACCGTGACCTGACGGTTGGCGCTCATCTCGAGCGCGAACCGGAGGCACCAAGGAGTGGAAACCAGAGTGGAGCAGTTCGAACAGATCAGGCGTGACCGCGATCGAGAGGGCCTCTCGATCCGGGAGCTGGCAGAGCGCCACGGCGTCCATCGGCGGGCGGTCCGCCAAGCGCTGGCCTCGCCCGTGCCGCCGCCCAAGCGAGCCCCGGCGTCGAGGCCGGCACCGAAGCTCGGCCCCTATCGCGCGCTGATCGACTCCTGGCTCGAGGCCGACCGAACGGCCCCGCGCAAGCAGCGCCACACCGCGAGGCGGATCTACTCGCGCCTTCTCGACGAGCACGGCGCCGAGGTCGGCGAGTCGACCGTCCGCCAATACGTGCGCGCCCGAAAGCGAGCGCTGGGCTGGCCGGTCGCCGACGTGTTCGTCCCGCAGGTCCACGCGCCCGGAGTCGAGGCCGAGGTCGACTGGGGCGAGGCCCTGGTCGAGCTCGCCGGCGTGCCGACCAAGGTCCACCTGTTCGTGATGCGCGCCTCGTTCTCGGGGACGGCGTTCTGCCAAGCGTCGTTGGTCGAGACCCAGCAGGCGTTCCTCGAGCTCCACTCCGAGGCGTTCGAGTGGTTCGGCGGCGTTTTCCCGGAGATCCGCTTCGACAACCTCAAATCGGCGGTCAAGAAGATCCTCAAGGGCCGGCGGCGGGTCGAGTCCGGCCGCTTCGTCGCGATGCGCTCGCACTACCGGTTCACCTCGCAGTTCACGACCCCGGGCATCGAGGGCGCCCACGAGAAGGGCGGCGTCGAGGGCGAGGTCGGGCGCTTGCGGCGAAACCACCTGGTCCCGGTCCCGAGCCTCGCCGACCTCGCCGAGCTCAACGCGCTGCTGCTCGCGGGCTACGAGTCAGATCTCGGTCGGCGGATCGACGGACGGGCCGAGACGGTCGGCGAGGCCTGGGCCGCCGAGCGCCCGCTGCTCGTGTCGTTGGCGGCCGAGCCCTTCGACGCGACCGAGGCCGCGGCACCCAGGGTCGATCAGAAGTCGCTGGTGACGATTCGCCAGAACCGCTACTCGGTCCCGGTCGCGCTCGCCGGGCTGAAGGTCTCGGCGCGGATCGGGGCGCGCGAGATCACGATCGCCCACGGCGGAGCGCAGGTCGCCCGCCACGAGCGCCTGCACGGGCGCTTCGGCACCAGCGCCCGCCTCGATCACTACCTCGAGCTGCTGCGGCAAAAGCCCGGCGGGCTCGAGCACTCGGTGGCGCTCGCCCAGGAGCGCGATCGCGGCGCCTGGCCGGGATGCTTCGACGAGCTCTGGGCGGCGCTGACCGAGCGCTACGGGCGCTCAGACGCCGCCCGCCAGATGGTCGACGTCGTCTTGCTCTGCCGCGAGCACGGGCCCGAGCGGGTCGAGCTCGCCGTCCGTGGCGCGCTCGCCGCGAGCGCGATCGACGGCCGCGCCGTCGCCGTCCTCGCCCGCCGCGCCGAGACGGCCCCGCCGGCGGCGCCGGCGGCGCTCACCAACCTCGAGCCGCGGCTCGCGCGCCATGAGCGGACCGCACCCGATCTGACCGACTACGACCAGCTCCTCGGAGGCACCCGATGACCACTCCCACCCGAAACGCCCAGACCGCCGCGCTGGAGGCGCTGATCGAGGCGCACGCGATCGAGCTCAAGCTGCCGACCGTCCGCCGGCGCTTCCGCACCCTCGCCACCGAGGCGACGCGCGAGCAGCAGACGCCGACCGCCTACCTCGCCGCGCTCTTGGAGGCAGAGATGGCCGAGCGCGCCGAGCGCCGCGAGAAACGCCGCCTTCACGACGCCCGCTTCCCGCAGATCAAGCGCTTGGAGGACTTCCGCTTCGCCGACAACCCGAGCGTTCCCCAGGCGACGATCGCCGCGCTCGCCGAGGGCTCCTGGATCGACGACCGCGAGACCGTGATCTTCGTCGGGGACAGCGGCACGGGCAAGACGATGTTGGCCACAGCACTCGCGGTCTGCGCCTGCCAGCAGGGCCGTCGCGTTCGCTTCACGACCCTCGCCGGCCTCGCCAACGAGCTCCAGGAGGCCCAGGGCGCCCGCGAGCTCGCCCGCGTCGTCGGCCGCTACGCGCGCACCGAGCTCGTCGTCTTGGACGAGCTCGGCTACCTCGCCCTGCCCGACGGCGCCGCCGAGCTCGTCTTCCAGGTGCTCTCCGAGCGCCACGAGCGCGGCTCGCTGATCGTCACCACCAACCTGCCCTTCGGCGAGTGGACCAGGGTCTTCCCGGACCCTCGGCTGGCGAAGGCCGTCGTCGACCGGCTCACCCATCGCGCCCACATCATCGACACCGGCAGCGAGTCCTGGCGCTTTCGCCACGGGCTCAAGCGCAAGGGCGGGGGCTCCCGCAAATGACTCGCGCGCGTGGCGTCGCAGCTCCGCCGCCGCCCTCCGGGCGACGGCTCCGCTGCGCCACCACGCGGCAACACAACACCAGCATCAGGCAAGATCAACTACGCACAACAACCGACGCGAAGTGGGGCCACTTCAAGCCATCGCGCCGGGGCCAGTGCAAGCCATCGTTTTCATCCCGA
>WOYR01000142.1 GCA_011620705.1 Microbacteriaceae bacterium
CCTACCGGCTCCGCCAGGTGGCGACCACGTGGATCAGCGGCAGCGCCGACGCGCCCATCAGCACCCAGCCGAGCACGTCATCCGTCGGCCGCAGCAGCACGCCGGCGAAGAGCAGCCCGCCGAAGACGATCGCCGAGACCAGCCGGCCCAGCGACCGCTCGAGCGAGTGCAGGCGGCGGTCCACATCCGGGATGCGGACGGCGAGCTGGCCGCGGTCGAGGCGCGACACGAGCTCGTCGAGCCGGCGCGGCAGAGCCGCCAGCGTTGTCGCATAGGAGCGCGCCCTCTTCGGCAGTTCGCGCAACGCACCCGCGCCGCTCGAACCGAGCATGCTGCGCGCGAACGGGTCGACGGCGTCCCACATGTTGAAGTCGCGATCGAGCGCGCTGGTCACGCCCGAGATGAGCGACACGGCGCGGATCAGCAGCAGGAAGTTCTCGGGCAGCTGGAACGGGAGGGCGCGGACCGTCTCGCCGAACTGGCGGGCGAACCTCTCGAACTCGCGCGGATCGACGCGCTGCAGTTCGGCGATGCCCATGCCGCCGAAGCGGTCGAACAACGCGGTCATGGAGCGTTCGAGCTCCTCGGTGTCCGCCGTGGTGAGCAGCACGCCGACGCTCTCGAGCGAGGTGATCAGGCCGCGGCTGTCGCGGCCGAGGGCGGCGACGATGAAGTCCCGCAGTCCCGACCGGAGGGTGTCCGGGATCTGGCCCATCATGCCGAAGTCGACATAGCTGAGGGCGAAGGGGCGGGCGCCGGTGGCATCGACCGGCGCGGGCGCCGGGGTGACGAAGATGTTGCCGGGATGGGGGTCGGCGTGGAAGAAGCCGGTGACGAAGATCTGCTGGAAGGTCGCTCGGGCCAGCGCCTGAGCCACCGCGGCCGGGTCGATGCCCGCGGCGGCGATGGCGGCCGCATCCGTGATCTTGATGGCCGTCACGTCGGAGAGGGTCAGCGCGCGCAGGGAGGTGCGCTCCCACACCACGACGGGCGCGTTCACGGAGGGGTCGGCGGCGAAGTCGGCGGCGAAGCGCTCGGCGTTCGACGCCTCGTGCAGGTAGTCGATCTCTTCCAGGCTGGTCGCGGCGAACTCCTCGACGAGCGCGGGGGCGTCGACGCGGCGCGACACCAGGCGCACCCGCGAGAGCCAGCGCCCGATCCGGCGCAGCGCCGCGAGGTCGACTCCGACGACCTGCTCGATGCCGGGCCGCTGCACCTTGACGACGACGCCGTCGAAGCCGAGGTCGCCCGCGATGGCCGGCGACAGCCGTGCCCGATGAGCCTGGCCGAGGGATGCCGCGGCGATCGGGACCGGATCGAACTCGGCGTACGCCAGCTCAAGCGGCATCCCCAGATCGGCCTCGGTCTGCTTCTTGATCGCGTCGAAGGGCTCGGCCGCGACCTCGTCCTGCAGCCCCTCGAGCTCGTCGGTGATCTCGGGCGGCAGGACGTCCAGTCGCGACGACATGAACTGCCCGGCCTTGATCATCAGTCCGCCGAGTTCGACCGCGAGGTCGTGGAAGCGGCGCGCCAGCCGGGTCAGGCGCGCTGTCCGGCTGCGGGCCGACAGTCCGCGCAAGCCGATGCGCGGCAGCACGAGCTCGAACCACCACGTCTGCGCGAAGGCGATCGCGGCGAAACGCATGATCCGCCGGTAGCGCGCTCGGTGCAGCCGGCCGGGCGGGGGCGCGCTCGGGTTGCCGCCGGTCGGCGGCGACCCCGGTTGCGACATCCGGTTCAGTCCTCGGCGAGGACCGCGTAGAGCTTTCGGCGGGCCTCGTCGACGATCGCGACCGCGCGCTCCTTCTGCTCCCTGGTGCCGCTGCTGGCGACCTGCCCCAGCGCCTGGGCGAGCTTCGCCCCCGCCTTGGGCAGAGCTGCCCGCTCGGCCTCCCAGCCGCGGCGCGACTCGGAGGGATGCGGCGCAGCAGTGAACTCGGCGGCCGCCTCCTTGCCGGCATCCGTGAGCGAGTAGACCTTCCGCTCGCCGTCCTGCGCCGCCGTGGCGAGGCCCTCGTCGACGAGCATCTGGAGCGTCGGGTAGACGGAGCCGGGGCTCGGCTTCCACGAACCGCCGGACCGGGCCTCGATCGCCTGGATCAGCTGGTAGCCGTGCATCGGCCCCTCGGCGAGCTCGACCAGGATGGCGGTGCGGATGTCGCCGCGCCCCATCCGCTGGGCGATCTTGGGCGCGAACGCCTCGCGGAGGCTGTCGACGGCATCCCGCAGCTCGGAGCCGGCGGTGGAAGATGGGTGCATGACGGTGCCCTCTCGGATCGGTGAGCGATAGCTAACGATACATCGTGAACCCCTGGGCGCGCAGCGCAGGCCGACCACGATATCGCGGCGCTATCATGTGGGCATGATGGAGGCGCGCGTCGGAGATGCGCTGCGGAAGCGCCGACTCAGCGCCGGGCTGTCGCAGCGAGAGCTCGCCCGGCGTTCCGGATGATGATGACCAGCGCCGGATAGCCCGATCCCTTCTCGTGGACCTGTCGGCCGCTGCCGATCGGCTCCCTGAGCCGTATCGCAAACGGCATCCCGAGGTCGATTCGCGCGGCATCCGCGCCGTGCGCAATTTCATCGCCAACGACTACGACGGCACCGACGAGGAGATCCTGTGGCAGGCGATCGCGGTGCAGTTCCCCGCGATTGCTGCGGCGCCGCGGGCATGAGTCGCCGGCGGCTTCATCCGCCGCGCGTAGCCTGCAGGTGAGGGGGGCGCCGTGCAGGAATCCGACACCGGCATCCCGGCCGTCATCGAGCGGAACGCGTCGCGGCTGGCCGTGCCGGGGGTCCTGAGCGTGCGGCCAGGTTTCCATCTCGTGCGGGGCTGGCTCACCGACCGCCCCGCGATCGTCGTGACCGTCGGCCCTGGCGCCCGACCCGG
>WOYR01000010.1 GCA_011620705.1 Microbacteriaceae bacterium
GGACGTCGGACAGCTGGAGGTCACGACGCGGACGCGGAGGCCGGGGACGATGAGGCCTGCGTGGTCGCCGAGGGCGCGCCGCGCGCCTCGCGAGGAAGAACCTGGTCAGCAGTGTCGCCGGGGAGAACGCCGCTAAGAAAAGGAAGTACGGATTCCAGAAAGCGGCAGCCGCGACCTCGGCGATGAACAGCGGCAGGGTCGCCGCGAGGATCGTCGACGCCCGGGGGCCGGCTGGCTCGGTCACAGCTGAGGTGCGCGCCATCTGCGTCGGGGTCGGACCGGACTGGTCGGCGCCACCGTGCGACGCCGACTGAGGCCGTCGACGATCGCGGCCAGCAGGATCGTGAACACGGCGAAACCGACACCGACGAGCACGGTCGTCGTTGCGCGGCCCTTTTGATCGATCATGCCCTGCGTGTCGAACGTGATCGGGATCGCTCTCATGCGGAACTCTGACGGAATGGATTCGTCGTTCTGCAACCGGTTGAGGATGACCCCGGTCTGGGCGACCAGGACCTGCAGGACGCGACCCAGTTCGGCGTCATCATCCCCGGTCACCGTGTAGAGCAAGGCGGGACCGGAGTTCGCAAGATCCCGCGCCACCACGATCTTGGTGCTCGGGTGCTCGCGCATCAGCTTCCCGGCGACGTCGTCGGCGCTCAGGGAGCCGACGAGGACATCCGCTGCGGCATTGAGCCCCGCCAGGTTGAGGAACGGATTGCCGGTGTTGGGCGCGAAAGAGCCGCTGCTGGGAATCAGCAGTTCCGTCGCCGTCCGCTCATAGCTCGGTTTGACGACGACCCATGCGCCGAAGGCCATTGCGCACGCGAGAACCAGTCCCGGGACGACGATGTACCAGCGCCGCCAGAGGCCGGCGAGCGTCTCTGTCATATTCATCCGAGCGATTCCTCCGTCATGCGGTTGTCGAGTTCGAGTCCGGTGCGGCACGACCCCTCGCGCCACGTGCCCGCGAGCGCAGTCGCTCGACCGTCACCGCACCCCATCCGCCGACGAGCAGACCAGCAGCCCCCAGGCCGGCGACCGCCAGGATCAGAGACGATCGGCTCGGAGCCACGGAGGTGATGAGAAGGGAGAGCGGGACGACGGTGGGGATGATGCGATCGGCGAACCGCACGCCCGCCGCGGCCTGCATGTCCTCGGAGATCCGGAAGACGTCGGCGATGATGCCCGTCTGCTTCGACTTCACCCAGTCGGCGCTCGGTCCGACGATCTCGATGTCGATCTGCGCCATGCGGTAGATGGCGACGAACTGGCCCCCATCGTTGGGCAGCGTCACGTTCACCCCGCGACGGATCCCCGCTCCGTAATACGGAGCACTGTCGTCGGCGTAGGTCGACGCGGTCACACCGCCGTTGACCTTCTCGACGACGGCGGAGACGAACGAGATCACGCTCTTGTCGCCGGTGCCGTTGTAGGGCTCCAGCTCCGACGCGTTCGGATAGGTGAAGGTGATCGACGTCCGCGTCGTGTATACGACCTGGTCCTGAGCGAAGTGGACGACGAGGAGCGCGGCGCACAACAGGGCTGCCACGACGAGGTACCACCCCCTGAGGAGCGTCAGAAGAAGTCCACGGAGCGCCACGTGACCTTCCCTCCCCCATGAATCCCTGTCTGGACAGCACAAAGCGGCAGCCGCATCAGATTACCCGCAGCATCCCGTGAATCCGTCCGGATGCTTGTGGCACGCGGGGCCCACGCGGCTCAGACGAACAGCATCGCCGCCGCGTTGCGCCAGGTATCGGGAGAGCGGAAGCCGCCGGCTCTCAGCCGTCGTCGGCGGGCGATCGGACCTGCGGAGCGGATCGAGACGAACTGCTCGAGCGTCGCCAGAGCGTCCGGTGGGAGCTCGTCGGCGTAGGCGCTGAGGAACTCGGCGCCCTGATCGAGCCGCAGCCGCACCCAGCGACGGACCTCGCTCGGGGCCGGGAGGCGCCGGAGCGCTCCTCCCAGGCTCGAGCGCTTCGGGACGGAGACGTTCGCCCCGTGAATCCGATAGCGGATGTGCGGGACCGGATCGAAATCCACGGCGCCGAACGCGCAGGCGGCCAGGTCGATCCACCAGTCGTGCATCACCGCGGCACGAGGGATGTCGCGCACGCGCTCGACCAGGGGTCGGTTGAGCACCGCGGTGCACCCGGTCACCGTTGGATGCATGAGGGCCGTGTTGAGGGACATCCCGAACGTCGGGAAGATCGACTTGAACGCCCAGAAGGAGGGGGCGATCACGGTGTCGTCGGCGTCCACCACGGTGAGATCGCCGTGCACCAGTAACGGCACGTCCGACCCGACCCGTTCCTCCAGCGCGTGCATCCGGACAAGACCCTCGAAGATCTTCTCAGGGAGCCAGATGTCATCGTGGTCCGCCAGGAAGACGTAGTCACCCCGTGAAAGGGCCAGGAGCGACGCGAAGTTCGCGCCGGCGCTGCCGCTCGGCACCTCGCGGACGACGAGCTCAGGGGCATTGTCGAACCGATCCGCCCAGCGTCGGATGATGGCGACCGTCCCGTCGGTCGAGCAGTCGTCGCTGATCACCAGCACGAAGTCGCGGAATGTCTGCGTGGCAAGCGATTCCAGCATCGGTTCCAGGAAGCGCTCGCTGTTGCAAGTCGCGAGCAGCACCTCGACTCTCACGATCCGGCCCCCGGGGCTCGGCGATCCAGGATGAAGCGGGCCAGCTCTCCGTCCGCCGCGAGGGGCACATACCGGGCGCCCTGCTCATCTAGCTCCGACGGCGCCTGCGGGTTGGCATCCCTGACGACCTCGCGGGCGGTGCCGGTGAGGTCGTCGAAGACGCCCACGTAGGCGCGAGCCTGGGGTCGCCAGTCCAGCTCCTGCGACACTCTCTCCCGTGCCTGCTCGCCCAGCCGCCGGCGCAGCGCCGGGTCGTCGATCAGCCGCTCGACGGCATCCGCGAATGCCGCGACGTCTCCCGACTCGACGTAGACGACCGATTCGCCGCCGCTCACGCGGGTCTCGACGAGATCGAACGACACCGACGGCAATGCGTACGCCATGTACTCCATGGTCTTGTTCATCGTGGAGACGTCATTGAGCGGCGTCTTGAGGTCGGGGCACAGGCCGATGTCCGCGCGACTCAGGTGCTCGGCGATCATGGGCTTGTCGGCGCGGCCCGTGAACGTGACGTACTGCTCGAGACCGAGCTCCGCGTTCAGCAACCGCAACTCGCTCAGGCTGTCGCCGAACCCGAGAAGCGTGGCATGCACATTGGTGCGGCCCCGCCGGTTGACGAGCTCGTCGACGACCCGCAGGCAGGTGTCCACCCCGTCCTGCGGACCCATGATCCCGAGATAGACCAGCTCGATCCCGTCCGCCGGTCGAGGATGGGCCGGATAGATGGGACGCATGCTGCGGGTGTCGGGGCCGCTCCGGACGACGGTGACGGCATCCGGGCTCTTGTCTCCCCGATCGATGGCGATGCGCCGGTAGGACTCGTTCGTCGAGATCACCCGCTGCGCGGTCCGGTACGTGCGTCGCTCCAGCCAGAGCAGACCGCGGTACTCGAGTCCCCGCAACCCGCCCTTCGGCTCGCCGAAGCGGGAGCGGAACAGCTCGGGATTCAGGTCGTGCTGATCGAAGACGAAGCGCGCCCCCCGCAACCGCCAGAACCGGGCGAGCAGCCAGTAGGTGTCCTGGGGATTGCACGCCTGGATGACGGCGAACGGGCCCCGACGCGCTGCAGCGAACGAGAGGAAGAACGTGCGGAGCCACGAGTAGACGAACTCGGTCACGAAGCCACCGAGCCCCTTCGCCTCCGGCGCCGGCTCGTACTTGTGGATGGCGATGCCGTCGATCACCTGACGCGATGGATCGCCGGGACCCTTCGGGCAGATCACGCTCACCCGGTACCCGTTCGCCGCGAGAGCCTTGCATTCCAGCCAGACCCGCCGGTCGAGAGGAACGGGGAGGTTCTGCACGATGATCAGCACGTGCGGCTGCGAACGATCCTCCCCGTTGAGGAGGGAGCCGGCACTTCGCGCCAAGGTCATGGATGTGCGTCCGATCGGATGCCGACGCCCTGAGCTGGAAGCGTCGAGGGCCGAAAACAAATGGCAAGACTCGAATACCAGGGGTTCGCCCGGATTTCGCGGGTTGGTAAGATGAGCACACTCTAATGGAGATGAGGAGTTTTTCACCCGGTCGCTCTTCCCGATCGTGTCAGCATGGTCGCATCACGCAATTCCAACCCGGTCTCGCCGTTTCGCGGCACCGGCCGAACGAATGAAAGTGCCCAAGACATGACCCGCGCCACCCGTCGCCACGCGGCCCCGAAGCCTCGACACGTCGTGCCATGGTGGACCCGCATGGCGGCCGCCGTCGGCGCAGGCCTCCTCGTCACGACCCTTCTCCCGGTCATCGGCTCGGCCGCCGTCCCGTCTGCCGAACCGCTCACGCTGTGGGGCGGGACTCCCGATGCCACTCCGGTGCTCGACTCGGACCCGGCCTCGGTCGAACTCGGCACAGCGTTCGTGAGCAAGACGGCCGGCACCGTGACCGGCGTGAGGTTCTGGAAGACCGCCGAGAACACGGGGACGCACGTGGGGCACCTGTGGGGCCCGGGTGGCAAGCTGCTCGCGACCGCGACATTCACGAACGAGACCGCGAGCGCCTGGCAGACCGTCTCGTTCAGTTCGCCGGTCGCGATCAGGGCGCACAAGAAGTACGTCGTCTCGTATCACGCGCCGTTCGGCCGGTACGTCTCGACCATCGGGTTCACCGGTCAGGCCGACTCGACCGTACTCGCTGTCAAGCGCGGCAACAGCGGCGTCTACTCCTACGGCAGCGCCGTGAGGTTTCCGACCTCGACCTGGCGTTCGAGCCAGTACTGGGTCGACGTGATGTTCCTCCCGACGGGAACCGTTCCGACGCCCAGAGCCAGCCCATCGCCCACATCCACGCCGACGGGGACACCCGCACCCACCAACTCGGCGACGCCGAAGCCCTCGTCGAGTGCGACGCCGACTCCCAAGCCGAGTGAGACCACCACCTCCGCCCCGGCGGCTCCTGCTGGTCCGGTTGCGCCGCCTGCGGTGCCGTCGATTCCGGCGCAGGCGTCGATCGGGAAGGGGTGGTCGTTGACGGCATCGAAGGTGGGGCTGGCGCCGTTCGGGTTGACCTGTGCGTCATTGCCGGAGTACACGGCCTCGGGGAGCACGGTCGCCGCGGGCACGACGATCTACCGGCAGCGGATCACGGGCTGGTTGGATCTGACGTTGGGCAACATCACGATCAGCCAGTCGTGCATCCAACCCAAGCCCGGGTATGTGGGGCAGGGGTCGACGTCATTGACGACGTGGGGCACCCGGGATCTGCAGGGCCCGGTGACCGTGCAGGACAGCGAGTACGACGGGTCACTGCTGTCCACCCGTGATCAGGCGTACATCGGCTTCTTCAACGGGGTCGCCAGCATGTACCGCAACTACATCCACGACTCAGGGTCCGGGATCGGCATTCAGGGCAGTTACGAGAAGACCGGCCAGAACGTCGTCATCCAGAACAACTACATCGATCACCTCATCGCCTACGGTGACGCATCCGGCAGCGGCAACCACCAGTCCGCATTCACCGTCCGCGATCTCGACCTCACCACCAACAGCTCCCGGCAGCTGCTGGTCAAGGACAACTTCTTCGACTGCGACGGCGCGAACGCGACCGGGTCGTTCTTCATCCAGCCCAATGGCGGCAACGTGTCGAACCTGACCGCGCAGGGCAACCTGCTCGCCGGCAACGGGTTCAACCTCATCCTCCAAGACGACCAGGGCCGATTCCCCGGCGTCACGTACCACAACATGCGCGCCATCGACAACCGCATGCAACCCACTGAATACGGTCCAGCCTCCCTCGCCGGCCGCGGCGAGGGCTGGACCCAATGGACCAACAACTACCTCTACAACCCCGTCGGCACCGACGGACAAGGCAAGGTCGTGGCCAAGCCTTAGGACGTCACGACTCAGGCCGATGGGAGTCCGCTCCCGCCGCCTAACCGGTCCGGGAGACAAGGCGACTCAGCAGGTCTGCATGCGCGCGGATCGACCTCGCCGGATCGAACCGGGCGAGGGAAGCCTCGGCGATCTCGTCCCGTGACGCGAGGTCGTGGCCGTCGGCGACGTCGACGATCGCGGCGACGAGCTCGTCCCGGTTGGTCTGCCGGCGGAAGCGGGCGGCGAGCATGGCATCCCAGGTCAGTCCGATCGGGTCGCCGAGAGGGTTGGCGACCAATCGGCCGCTGGGCACCCCTGCCGCCAGCTGCTCGCGTGCTCCACCCACATCGCTGAGCACCGACGGCACCCCGGAGGCGAGCGCTTCCATGGACGCCAGCGACCACCCCTCGAAGAACGAGTCGAGAACGAAGGCATCCGCGGCACCGAGGATCATGTCGGTCCGCTCGACGTTGCCTCGCAGATGGATGCGATCCGCGACGCGCGATCGCTCGGTGGCGCCGACGACTTGCCGCGTGTAGACCGCCTCGTCGACGCGACCGCAGACGAGCAGGTGGGCGTTCGGCAGAGCGGCCGCGACGTCCGCGAACGCAGTCACGAGGGCGTAGGTGTTCTTCTGGAGGGCGTGCCGGGCGAGGGAGACGAAGAGGATCTCGTCCTGGAGGCCCAGGTTCTCCCGCGCTCGTGCGCGGTCGAATCGCGAGACCTTCGCCGGGTCGACGCCGTTCGGGATGACGAGGGTCTCGGTATCGACGAGCGCGGACGACTTGGCCAGGAACTCGTCCCGCACCAGCTCGCTCACCGCGACCACGGCAGAGAGCTTGCGAACGCGTGCGGCGACCTCGGAGCCCTCGACGCCGAAGAGGTCGTGCATGCCGTGCAGCACGACCGCGGCCGGGACGCCGAGTGCGTTCGCGACGTCGACGGGCCACTGCATGCCGCCGTGGAGGTACATGACGTCGGGCCGCCACCCGTCGATCCACCGCGGTCCGTCAACAGGTCCGGGGTCGACCACCTCGACGCCCCCGGCGGCCAGTTGCCGGCCGATCAGGCCGATGCCCTTGGTCGCCTGGTCAGAGGCGATCAGCACGGCGACCTCGAATCCGTGGGCCGGGAGCTCTCGGGCGAGGAACGCAACGACCTCGTCGACGCCGCCCGTGTCCAGCGTGTCAGTCACTAGGAGGCATCGCATCCCCGTGACGGACGACGAGGTGGGGGCCGCCACCGTCGGCTCGCGGACCGCGACGGGTGGCCAGGTCGGCGCGATCCCGCTCGACGTGAGCGGGGCATCCCACGACTCGAGGGTCGCGGCTCTCCGGCGCGGAACGATCCGCCGCAGGATGACGCGCGCCCGGCCCCTCACCAGCCCGGAGGCGATGCGCTCGAGCGAGAGCAGCAGATTGTTCATCGGGGGTCGTCAGGCTCCACGGCGCGCGTGGCGATGACCTCATGGGCCGCCGCGGCGGCGGTGTCCTGGGGCGGCTCGACGAGATCGGCCGCGCCCGCCTCGTCCACCACGGCAGACGGGGTCCCGACGGGCGTCCGCCACGCTCGAGGAAGCAACCGCTCCGCCTTCGCGCGCGGTCCGGGGGGCAGCAGGAGCATCAGCTGGCGGTAGGTGAGCAGGAGGTAGGCGATGCCGCCGCACGCGCCACCGACGAGCAGCTGGACCCAGTGGATGGAGAGCGGGAGGGTCGCGGCGTATGCGACGGCGCCGGCGATGATGGCGGCGGCCAGCGGCCACCCCGCGCCGCGCACGATGGAGAGCAGGCTCACGCGGAGTGCGCGATGGAGCGAGAACAGATAGACGGGCAGAGTGATGATCAGCACCGTCGCGACGTGGGCGAGTCCGACCCCGATGAGTCCCGCGGTGGTGATGCCCACCCAGAGGGCGGGTACGAGCGCGATGAGCACCGCGACCTGCACGATGAACAGGACGCCGGTGCGCCCGGACGCGATGAGCAGATTGGCGACAAGCTGGCCGAGCGCACCCGCTGCCCCGTAGACGGAGAGGATGACGACCACGGGCGCGGCGTCGGCCCATCGCTCGCCGTACACGGTCACGATCAGCGGCAGGGCCAATCCGCTCGTGAGCGCGGCGATCGGGAAGGCGACGAGGGCGACCGATCGGGTCGCCAGGAACAGCGTCGCGGGGACGTCGCCCTTGTCCCGCCTCACGGCCGAGAACGCGGGCAGCACGATGCCATTGAGGACGGAGCCGAGCACAGACGTCGCCCAGGATGAGATATTGAAGGCCAGGGTGTAGAGACCGACGTCTCGGAGCTCCAGCGTGTGCCCGACGAACACGTAGTCGACGTTGGCCACGATCTGACTGAGCAGGTTGGCGAGCGCGAGGGGCAGACCGAACCTCAGCAGCAGCGACAGGGAGGTGGTGTTCCAACCGGGGCCGTAGCGCTTCGACAGGGCAGCGATCACGAGGATGCCGGTGATGAGCTGACCCGCAACGCGGGACCAGGCGAAGGCCTCGGCCCCGTTGCCCAGCATGGCGAGGCCGATGAGGACGCCGGCGCCGATGATCGACCCCACGAAACTGGTGCGGAATATGACGTTCTGGCGGAAGTCGCGCTGCAGCTGCGCGCTCGGCACGACGAACAGCCCGCTCAGGGCGACCGAGATGGCGAGGATGCGCAGCGCGGGGGCGGCCTCCACCGAACCGAGTACGATCGCGATGGGTTCGGCGAAGACCGCGAGGAGACCTCCAAGCAGCACCCCGATCCCGACGGAGACCGTGACGGCCGTCGGGCCGATCGCGTCCTCGTCCAGATCGCGGCGGGCGATCGCGGAGGCGACGCCGAGCTCGGCGACGGTCCCGATCATCGCCTGCGCGACGACGGCGAGCGTGAAGACGCCGAACTCCTCGGGGATCACGATCCGGGCGACCACCGCCATGACGGCGATGTTGGAGAACCGCATCACGATCGAGTTGGCGCCGAGCCAGAAGCTCCCCTGGCGCACCTTGCGGTCGAGCGACGGGCCGGTCCCGCTGTCGCCGGTGGTCGAGGTCATCGCCGACCTCCCCGTGCCCGCCGGGATCGGATGATCTCCGCCCGCGCCTTGACCGACAGCCGGGCGGCGTCGAGGAGACGTGTCGCGCGGCGGGGAGGAGAGGCGAGCGCCGAGCGGTAGATGCCCTCGAGGGAGTCCGCCGCCGCATCCAGTCCGAACCGACTGACGGCCTCCTGCAGGGAGAAGTCGCGCAACCTCGCTCGGCGGTCGGGGTCGTCGTGCAGAGCGCGGATCTGACGGGCGAGCCCGACGACGGGGTCGCTGTCGCTCCCGATCCCGTAGAACCCCTCGCGCCGGAAGTGCGAGGTGGTCGACGGCTCGTAGGTGAGTGCGAAGCCGCCCTTGCCCAGGACGACGAGCGGCTTGCCGTGCGCGAGTGCGCGGATCGCCGATCCCCCCATCCCGAGCACGATGTCCGCTGCGGCGTACGCCGGCCGCGGGTCCTGCATGGTGCCGGTCATCAGGACGGCGTCACGGCCGAGCCGTGTGTTCGCCGCCGCCGCGGCCTCCGAGATCGACTCGAACGCATCGCCGTCCCCGACGATCGCCAGCCGGAGTCCGCCGTCGAGTGATTCAACCGCGGCGATCGCCTGCAGCAGGCTCTCCCCCTTCATGGCCCGATCCACCCGAGTGACGACGCAGATCAGCGTCTCTTCCTGGGCGATGCCGTGCTGCGCACGGAACTGCGCGGCGGCACCGGTGTCGGGCTTGTCCGCCCTCAGGTCGACAGGGGGCTCCATCAGGTACACCGGAGCGGCGATCCGCGCGCGGGCCTCATCGGCCATGACACCGGTGCCGACGATCAGCGGAACATGGGGCGATCCCCAGAACATGTTCTCCATGTTCCAGTTGGTCTCCACGCCCGCGCGACCGGACCACGTGGCCGACGCCACGGCCACGATGCGGCCGAGCCACGGCGCGAAGACGTGGACGATCTGGGCGTCCTTCCCGTCTGCATACCGCGTGATTGCGCGGGCGACGTCACGCAGCCCGATCGCCTCAACGATGTCGATGTCGAAACCCGCGCGGACCGCATACGGGAGGACCGATTGCGCCACACTGTCATCCCGGACACCGAACAGACTGACGTCGTGTCCGCGGCCGCGCAGCGTCTGCGCGAGATCGATCGCGTTGATCTGGGCCCCGCCCAGCGCCAGGCCGGCCAGCCCGATGGCGATCCGCAGGGGCGGCTCCCCGACGGCGGGCGGGAGCCCGTTCCCGCGCGACTCTGCGAGCATCATCCCACGGCCGACCTCAGGGCGGAGGTCACTCTCTCCTGCTGGTCGGCGCCGAGGTGCGGGAACATCGGCAACGACAGGATGCGATCGGCCGCGGCCTCGGCGACGGGGAACTGCCCGCGCTGATAGCCGAGCCCGGCGTACGCCGCGGTCAGGTGGACCGGCGTCGGATAGTGGATGCCCGATCCGATCCCCGCGGCGCCTAGTTCCGCCATGACGCGCTCACGCTCATCAACCCGCACGACGTACAGATGCCAGACGTCGGTGTTGCCCGGGCGCACCGACGGCAGGCGGACTCCGTCGATGTCCGCGAGGAGCAAGGCATAGCGATCGGCGGCAGCGCGGCGGGCGATGTTCCAGCCCTCGAGGCGGACGAGCTTCGCGCGCAGCACCGGCGCCTGGATCGCATCGAGGCGCGCGTTCATGCCGACGCGGTCATGCAGGTACTTCACGGAGCTGCCATGGGCGGCTACGTTGCGGATGAACGCAGCGATGTCCGCATCATCCGTCATGACGGCGCCGGCGTCACCGGCGGCACCGAGGTTCTTGCCCGGGTAGAAGCTGGTCGCCGCGACCCGCGCCAACGCGCCCGCTCGACCCGCCGACGACGACGCGCCATGCGACTGGGCGGCATCCTCGACGACCACGAGTCCGTGCTTGTCGGCGACCGGCAGGATGCGCTCGACAGGGGCGGTCTGACCGAACAGGTGCACGGGCGCGATGACCCGCGTGCGGTCGGTGATGGCCGCCTCGACGGCGTCGGGATCGATGAGCAGGTGCTCGTCGTCGACATCCACGAAGACCTGGACCGCGCCAATGCGCGAGACGGCCTCGGCGGTCGCGATGAACGTGTTCGCCGGCATGATGACCTCGTCACCCGGGCCGACCCCCACGGCGCGGTACGCGAGCTCGAGCGCGTCGGTGCCGTTGGAGACACCGATCACGTGCTCGACCCCGATGTATTCCGCGTACTCGCGTTCGAAGGCCTCGACCTCGCTGCCGCCGATGAAACCTGCGGATTCGAAGAGCCGCTGCCAGGCGGGCAGGACCTCGTCGGCGACTTCGGCGCTCTGCGCGGCCAGGTCGAGGAACGGAACACTGCCGGTCACGCGATCACTGCCAGCGGGCGGGCGGGGACGCCGGCCCATGTCTCTGATTCGTGGATGTCGCCGAGCACGACGGCACCCATCCCCACGGTCGCGCCTGCGCCGATCGTCACGCCCTGCCGCACCGAAGCATTCATGCCCAGATAGGCACCGCGGCCGATCCGGACGCCTCCGCCGAGCGCGACACCGGCCGCGAACGTCGCGTAATCGTCGATCAGGCAGTCATGGGTGATGGTGACGCGCGGCATGGCGACGACATGTGCGCCGACGATCGCGTCGGCTGTGATCACCACGTGCGCCAGCAGGATCGAGCCCGCGCCGATCGGGCATGCGCCCGGGTTGCGCACGGACGCGTCGACGACGGTGGCGTACCGTCCGGCATCCACCCCCAGGGCGCTCAGCCGCCCGACAACACGCTCGCGGCCGAGCCCGGAGCCGACGCAGACGAGGAGGTCGGCATCCGGATAGAGGGGGACGTCGTCGATGCCGCCGAGGACCGGGGCTCCGCCGATGGTGCGCGGCAATTCGGCGTGACGGTCGTCGAGGAAGCCGAGCACGTCGCGCCCCGATTCACGCAGGACGGGGAGGACCTCGCGTGCCAGGCCGCTCGCGGCGACGAGGAGCATTGGCCGACTCATACAGCGGTCTTCTCGGAGCTCGGCACCGCGCTGCGCAGGGCGTCGACCACCTGAGTCAGCTCCGCCTCGGTCAGCTGGTGGAAGACCGGCAGGATCAGGGTGTTGTCGGTGAGGTGCTCGGTGACGGGCAGGGGGACGGACCCGGTGCCGCGGTCGGCGTAGGCGGGCTGACGGTGAGCGGCCATGATGCCGCGGCGCGCGGAGACGTCGGCGGCGGCGAGCGCCTCCAGCAACTCCTCGCGCGAGAGCGGGAACTCCTCGCCGACCTCGATCCACAGCGACTGGAAGTTCGAGGTTCCGTACTCCGGGTCGGTCACGATGCGCAGTCCGGGGATGTCCGCGATCCGCGCAGCGTACTCAGCCGCGATCTCGCGACGACGGGTCACGATCTCGGGCAGCCTGCCGAGCTGGACCAGTCCGACGGCGGCCTGCATGTCGGTCATCCGGTAGTTGAAGCCGATCTCGCCGTACTCCTCGGGCGGCGCGATCACGCTGGCGGCGCGATCCGCGGCCGAGACGCTCATCGCGTGCTCGCGCAGTCGGCGCGCCCGTGCGGCCCATTCCGCGTTCGAGGTGGTGAGCATGCCGCCCTCACCTGTGGTGAGCAGCTTGCGCGGGTGGAACGACCAGGCGGCGAGGTCCGCGCCGGCGCCCACCGGGCGGCCCTTGTACGTCGACCCGGCCCCGCACGCGGCGTCCTCGACGATCAGGATGCCGCGGGGATCGGTCACGGCGCGGATCGCGTCGAGGTCCACCGGCATCCCGCCCTGGTCGACCACGATGACCGCCCGGGTCTTCTCGGTGAGCGCGGCGAGCACCGTCTCGGCGGTGACGTTGCCGGTGACCGGATCGACATCGGCGAAGACCGCACGCGCGTTGACGTAGCTCGGCGCGTTGGCGGTTGCGATGAAGGAGAACGAGGGGACGACGACGTCATCGTCGGCGCCGATCCCGCCGACCACGAGCGCCAGGTGCAGCGCCGTGGTGCAGTTGGACAGGGCGACGGCGTGCTCGGCCTGCATCGCCTCGGCGAACGCAGCCTCGAAGGCGGCGACCCGCGGACCTTGCGCGACCCAGCCCGAGGCGATGACCTCGGCGACCGCCTCGGCCTCCTCGGCGCCGAGCCACGGCTTCATGACGTTGACGCGGCTCATGCCAGCGCCTCCGACTTCCCGGCCGAGATCTCCTCGCGCAAGGGGCTCCACCATTCCACGAGCGAACGCAATCCATCCTCGAGCGAGATCTCGGCGGTGAACCCGAGGTCGATCTGCGCGGCGGTGACGTCGGCGAGTCGGCGGGTGACGCCGTTGACGGCGCGCTCCGGGCCGTGCTCGACGCTCAGGTCCGAGTCCATGATCCGCAGCAGGACCTGGGCGAGTTCGAGCAGGCTCGTCTCCCTCCCGCTGGCGATGTTGTAGACGCCATCCACGATGTCGCTCTGCGCGGCCAGGATGTTGGCGCGCGCGATGTCCTGGGTGACGACGAAATCCATCGTCTGCAGGCCGTCGCCGAAGATCAACGGCGGCTTGCCGTCGGCGATCCGCTCCATCCAGCGCACCAGGACCTCGGTATACAGGCCGTGCACATCCATGCGCGGGCCGTACACATTGAAATAGCGCAGGATCACGAAGTCGAGGTCGTTCATCGCCCGGAAACTGCGGATCATCCCCTCGTTGAAGGACTTCGCGGCCCCGTAGAAGGTGTCGTTGTTGTTGTGGTGGTGGCGTTCGGTGGTCGGGAACTCGTCGGCGAGCCCATAGACGGATGCGCTCGAGGCAGAGATC
>WOYR01000112.1 GCA_011620705.1 Microbacteriaceae bacterium
ATGGCGGCGCGACGCGCGCGACCGGGGCGAGGCTGGGCGAGGCTGGGCGGGGCTGGGCTGGGCTGGGCTGGGCCGGGCGCGGCGGGGCCGGGCGCAGCGGGCTCCTGCGGCTGCGGCGCCCCGGGCTCCTCAGGCTCAGGCATGGTCATCCTCGGTGAAGGCATCGTCCGGATCCTCGCCGGGCGACGACATCTCCGTCACCACTCGGCGGCGACGGCCTGTCGGGATGGCGAGCAGCAGGACGAAGCCGAACACCGCCCCCTGCACGATCAGGATACCGAGGGCCGACCGGGTGACCACGAGCTGCGGGGCGGGCGCGTCCGCGTAGCCCGGCGCGCGCCACAGCGTGCCTACCGGCGTCTCGCCGACCTGGGCCAATGCCGGGGTCGCGTCGAGCGCCTCGGCGACGCGCTGGCGCACCGCCGTCGCCCCGCCGTCGGCGGCCGGCAGCAGCACGAACTCGATGTGGAACTGCCCGAGCGCCGGCTTCGGGTCGAAGCCGCTGCGCGAGGAGAGGTTGCCCGCCAGGGTGGCGAGGTCTTCGGTCGCGGCTCGAGTCGTCGCGTCGGAGCCCCGCGTCGACCACAGCGTGGAGGTCTCGTCGAGGGTGGTTCCACGGCCCCGCTCCACGACGGCCGCGACGGACCCGTCCTGCTGGGGGTCGAGCACGAGCGTCCCGATGCCCGGATGCGCCGCTCCCTCGGCGGTCACGAGCGCAGGCAGCAGCGCCCCGTCGCTCTTGACCACCTGGGACATCCCGAGCACGGGGGCGGCCAGCAGCGGGGCGACCGCGGCGCCCGCGGTCAGCAGCGCGGCGATCCCCACGACGATGCGGGCCCCGCCCAGCGCATCCAGCGCGACCACCGCAGCGCCGACCAGGCCGATCCAGTACAGGCTGAGCCCCGCTCCCGGCCACGGCGTGACCAGCTCGGCGCCCGCCGAGGCGACCGCGAGCTGAGCCGAGGCGACCGCGGTGAGCAGGCCGAGCAGCGCGACCACCATGGCGGGGATGGCGCGCCGCGAGCCCGGAAGGAAGATCGCGAGCAGCGCGATCGCGGCGAGCGGCGCCAGCAGGAGCGCGGGAGCCAGGGTGCCGAGTCCGCCCGGCAGCCCGATCGCGAGGGCCAAGCCCGACCAGCCGTCGGCGGCCGAGGACGGCAGGCCGATCAGCAGCTGCCAGCCCGAGGCATCCGGGAATGCGACGGATGCGCCGGGATCGGCGAGCGCCCCCAGGGGGTTGCCGCGCAGCACCTGGGTCGCCACCAGCGGCGCGAACAGGACGGCGGCCGGGACCGGGATGCCGATGATCCGCAGGAAGCCGCGGGGGCGCGCGAACGCCCACGCGACCACGGACAGCAGCAGAGCGGGGGCGAGGACGGGCGCGCACGCCGTCGCGGCCGCGAACAGCAACGCGGCGGCAGCCGAGGCGCTCCAGGAGCGGGCGCCTTCGATCGTCGCGAGGACGAGCCATGGCAGCAGCAGATGCAGCAGCACGGCCGTCGGACGGCCCGCCGACAGCGCGGACAGCAGCGGCGGGGCGAGAGCCCAGAGCAGAGCGGCGACCACCGGCGGCCAGCGGCGCTCGGTGAAACGGGTGGCGCACCACCACGCGCCCAGCGCGGCGAGAGGCAGAGCCGTCAACCAGAGGAGCACGAGCGAGAACGACGGGTCCCAGGGGGTCAGGGAGCCGAGCAGGGCGACGACCGCCGCGAAGGGGTCGGCTGGTCCGGACAAGCCGGTCCCGATCCCCCGGGCGCCCCAGACGAGCCGCGACCACAGCGCGCCGACATGGCCGTCGAGCGGCAGCAGCGCTCCTCCCGCGATCGCGCCCGCTCCGAGAAGCCGCCAGAACAGCCCCACGCCGATGACCGCGGCAACCAGGGTGATCGCCGCTCCGCCTCCGCCGAAGAAGGGGGCTCGAACCAGATCGGCTTCCGCGCCGGCGCCCGATGCCCGGTCTCGTGCGGCCGCGCGCAACTCGCGCACCTCGTCTCCCCGGATGCGCAGCGGCGCGACCGCCGCCCAGCCCGTCGTGCGGGTGCGGCGGATCCGCGCACGAGCCGCCGGCACGCTGCCGTCGAAGGCGGTGCGGAAGGCCGACGCGAACTCCCCGCCGATCGCTCCCGGGCGCTTGGCCAGCAGCTGGCCGATCGATCGCACGACCGCGAGCGGCACGAGCGACAGCCAGTGGATGACCAGCATCCCTCCCGGCGCGTACACCATGCGGCGGTGCAGCTGGGCGGTTCGCGCGGCCCGGACCCGCCCGCGCGGGGAGAGCGGACGGCGGCGCCCGAGATCCTCTGGCCGGATCCCGCGGCTCACCCGCGCCCCCGGCACCCGGATGACGCGGAACCCCGCCAGGCGGGCCCTGATCGAGAAATCGAGCCCCGAGTCCACGGTGGGCAGGCCAGGGTCGAAGCCGCCCAGGCGGACCCAGGCTGAGCGCTGCACGAGCATGCCGGCCGCGGTCACGCCGAGCACGTCGCCGTCCTGATCGTGCTGCGCCTGGTCGAGCTGGTCCTCGACCAGCTTCACGGTCGCTCCGAACCGGGAGAGGCTCTCGCCGTAGGAGCGGATCAGCATCCGGTCATCCGGGTCGACCACTTTCGGTCCTGCGATCACCACCGATGGCGCGACCTCGACAGCTGCCAGCAGCCGCTGCAGGGCCGACGGTTCGGGGGCGGTGTCGGCGCTGAGGATCCAGATCCACTCGGATGCCGGCTCCGCCGTCGGGGGCGCCGGGGGCGGCGGCGGCGCGTGGCCGAGCCCGAAGGCGACAGCGGCGCCGAGCGGCAGCTCGGGTGCGAGCTCGTACACGGCCGACTCGTAGACGGCGGATTCGTGGATGGCCGACTCGTGCACGGCCGACTCGTGCACGGCCGA
>WOYR01000145.1 GCA_011620705.1 Microbacteriaceae bacterium
CTCCGACCCCCTCTCGGCTCCGGCTTGTTGCCTCCGATAAGCGCCATTATGTCAGGTGGAAAACACACTATGTGCGAAAACTGCACATAGTGTGAAAACGGGTAAGGGTTCGCTGCTCCCCCAATTCGAGCGCTGACCAGCGTTTTGTTCCCGTGCGTGCTGGGCAGGCTGGGTATTGATCGCGTCGTCCTGCGTCTTGTGAGTCGAGTATGGTACCGCTTCTGATCAGGCATTCTGCTGAATGGGCTAGCGGGTTTCGCATTCTGTGTGCGAATCTTGCTACCAGATTTGTAGGCTGGAGGACGCGTGGTCGATGACTCGGAGAACGTGCTCTTCGCGCCCTTCGGAGGGGCGGCGCCCGACCCGGAGTTGTTCCTTGCCGCTGTCCTTGATGGATGGGAACGGCAGCAGCGTGCCAAGGACTTCTCCCCCGATACGATCCGGGTGCGACGCTCCCTGGTGATTAAGCTGGTGGATTCGAGCGGCCACTACCCCTGGGAGTGGACGCTAGGCGATGCGGACGATTTCTTCGCGCACGCTCGAGGTGTTCGGAATCTGTCCCATTCGACTGTGCGCTCCTACCAGACGGCGATCCGGCTGTTTTGTGACTACGCCTGTGACCACCGGTACGACTGGAACGAGCAATGCGCTCGGCTGTTTGGGCGTCTGTTCGGGCAGGTGATCACCGAGCTCAATCGGATCACGCACACGCATCCGAGCGAGGCCCGGCCCGCGAAGCGTCCCTTCACCCAAGGTGAGTTGCAGGAGCTGTTCGATCTCGCCGATTTGCAGGTGCGGCGGGTCATCGAGAACGGGCGGCGGAGCCCGCTCGCCGCCTGGCGGGACGCGGTGGCGTTCAAGACCGCGTACAGCTGGGGGTTGCGTTCGAACGAGTTCCGGCACCTTCAGCTGGTCGATCTGTCCCGTAACCACCGGGCACCGTACTTCGGCGACTACGGCGTCGTGCGCGTGCGGTGGGGCAAGCCGCATCGTGGCTCGGCCAAGAAGGTTCGATCGGTGTTGACCGTCTGGGAGTGGAGCGTGCAGGTGCTCCGCGACTGGGTCAGGGACGGTCTCCCCCGCTACGGCGAGCCGACCACTGACCTGTTCCCGACTGAGCGTGGGGCGGTCGTCAGCGAGAACCACCTGCTGGAGCGCCTCCACGCATTCCTGCAGGAACTCGGGTTTCCGCCGGGGCTGGATATCCACTCATTCCGACGCTCCTACGCGACCCACTTGATCACCGGAGAAGGATTCGACGTGTCATTCGTGCAGATGCAACTCGGACATGAACATGCCGCCACGACCTCGATCTACTCGATCCCCTCCCCCGACTACCAAACTCGCGCTCTGCAGCGCGTACACGAACAAACCCTGCTAGCGGCAAAGAACCTCCCCGAAAGGACAAAACCATGACCCGACGCGAAGTCGAATACACCTGGCGAGTGCGCGAGATCATGGCGCGCCGCCACCTCTTCCTGGCCAAAGACATCGCTCCCCTGCTGCACGAGCGAGGAATCACCTTGACCACCAACGCGATCTGGCGAATCGTCAAAGACGACCCCGAACGCATCTCACTGAAGCTCCTCGTTGCCCTCGCCGACGCCCTCGAGGTGTCGATCGATGACCTCGTCACGTTCACCGCACATGACGCCAAGACAATCCGCACCAAGCGCGCCGCCGGCGACGGCCTGCCGGATCTGCGCGACTACCGGCCCATACGGGCACGGATCATCGTCGACGACGATGACGCGTAAACCGGGGCGGCCCGCCACCGGAGGAAACGGATCCGCCCGGCCGGCGAGCATCCGCCGGCTCACGGAACCGAGCAATCGAGGGCGACCCCGCGCCGAGGGCTACCTAACCTGCGCGCGATGCCAACTCCGCGTCCCCCGCATCCGCGTCCGCTGGCCGGACGGTCTGATCTGCGGCATGTGCTTCACCAAGGCAACCCACAGCTACGGGATCTGCAGCGAGTGCGGCGCCGATCGACTGCTCCCGGGCCGATCCCCCGCCGGCGCAGCGATCTGCCGCGACTGCGCCGGAATCCGCACCACCTTCGTCTGCATCCAATGCGGTCGTGAAGCCGAGAGATTCCGCCACGGCGCATGCGCGACCTGCGCACTCACCGACGACCTACAGGCCCTCCTCCAACCCGGCGACGACCGAGGACTCACCCGGCTTGTCCGTGCCCTGGCGACTGCTGAGCGTCCCGAGAGCGTTCTCAGCTACATGCGTGGCGCGAAGGCGAAGGAATTGCTGGCCAGCCTCGGCCGCCGCGAACTCCCGTTGACCCACGAGGCCTTCGATGCCCTCCCCCGCTCCACCGCGGCGGAGCATCTGCGGTCGCTCCTGGTGCACCACAACGCGCTCCCGCCTCGCGGCGACGATTCGATCGCCCGATTCAAGACTTGGTTAGCCATGCGCCTAGCCGCCCTTCCCGACGATGGGACTCGTTCCAGCATCCAGCAATACGCGACTTGGCGGCACCTGCGCCGCATTCGCGGACTCGAGAAAGGTCCTGGCGGACGCAACCTCGAAACGGCGACCCACGCTGCCAAGCAGGAGATCTCCGAAGCCGGGAAGTTCCTGGTTTGGCTTCGCGAGGCTCACGACGTCGGAGTTGCCGGGATCCAGCAAGCGCATCTCGACGAATATCTCAGCACCGGCACAACGACCCGGCGGCACATCCGCAACTACGTGCACTGGCTGGATCCGGCCCACCGCGCCCAAGCGCGAAAGATCGATGTTCCCTACCGTTTGGCGAACTCCACACCCATGGTCACTCAGGAGCAACGGCTCGAGATGATCCGGAACTGCCTAGACATGGAGCAGGTGACCATCTCCACCCGGATCGCAGGACTGATCTTCCTGCTCTGGGCT
>WOYR01000164.1:0-12069 GCA_011620705.1 Microbacteriaceae bacterium
CCCTGAATCACCGGACCCACCCCGATGAGGTACCACATGACCACCGAGATCGAGGAGACGCTCGTCATCGTCAAGCCCGACGGCGTCGCCCGCAACCTGACCGGCGAGATCCTGCGCCGAATCGAGGCGAAGGGCTACCAGCTGGTCGACATCCGGATGCTGCTCGCCGACCGCGAACTGCTCGAGAAGCACTATGCCGAGCACGAGGGCAAGCCCTTCTTCGAGTCCCTGGTGGAGTTCATGCAGAGCGGTCCCGTGATCGCCGTGCGGGTCGCGGGACACCGGGTCATCGAGGGCTTCCGCTCGCTCGCCGGCAGCACCGATCCGAGCAGCGCCGCGCCCGGCACCATCCGGGGCGACCTCGGTCGCGACTGGGGGCTCGCCGTGCAGCAGAACCTGGTGCACGGCAGCGACGCGCCCGAGAGCGCGGCCCGGGAACTCGCGCTCTGGTTCGGATAGCGGTTCTGCCTCAGCTGCCGAGCACCTGCTGCACGAAGCCGGCGAAGGCGGCCGGGTCGTCGAACGCCCCTTTGTACTGCTGCCCATTCACCAGGATCGTCGGCGTCCCCTGCACGGCGGCGACGCTCGTGTTGGGCAGCGGGCCGCTGAGAGCCCTCTGGGTCGCAGCGGCCACCCAGGACTTGAAGCTCTCGCCGTTGATGCACTTGTCGACATCGGCGTTGCGCAGCCCGGCGGTGTGGACGATTCCGAGGATCTGACTGTTCGTCAGACCGGTCGTCTGCTCTGCCGGCTGCTTCTTGTACATCTCGCCCATCACGGCCAGGAAGCTGTCCGGGGCGAAGTTCGCCACGCAGGCGCCGGCGTTGTTGGCGCGGCTCGAGTAGCGCGCGCCGAGCGAACTGCGGTCGAGGATCGCGATCGGGTGCAGCTCGAGCGTCGCCTGCCCCTGGGCGACCATCTGCTGGATCTGCGCCGAGTTGGCGGCCTCGAAGGTCTGGCAGACGGGGCAGGCGAAATCGACGTAGGACACGATGTGCGCCAGTCCGTCGTTCTTCTGCACGGTCGGAGTCGGGGTGCCCTTGGCCTTGATGGCTCCGGTGGCGGTCGGCGTGATCGTTCCGCCGGAGCCCGTGAAGAGGATGCCGTCGCTGATCATGTTCTTGGGACCTTCGGCGGTCTGCGGCGCCGGAGCACTCGTCGAGACCACGAGGACCACGATGGCGACGATGGCGAGCACGACCACGGTCACACCAGTGGGGATCAGCCAGCGGCGCAGGCTCTCCTGCCGCTTCTGCTTCTCGCGGGCCAGCCTGGCCTGCTCCCGGGCGGCTTCGCGCTTGTCGTTCCTGGTGAGTCGCTCTTCTGGCACGGGCTGAACCTATTGGTTCCGAGTCGGGAATTGCTGAATATCCACCGTGTGGCGGCCGATCGGCTCGGCACTCACAGCTGGGCGAGGACGTTCAGCTGCAGTTGCGCGACGACGGCGACGATCAGGTAGCAGATGACGGTGATCGGGATGATCCACGGCCGGAGCGCCCTGCCGAAGCGCGTCGGGGCGGCGCCGTACACCCCCTCGGCCAGGTTCCGGATGGTCACTGCCCAGAACAGCGGGATCGTGGCAGCCCACACGACCATGCACCACGGGCACAGGGTGCCGAGCACGAAGATGCTCTGGCCGATCAGCCAGATCACGAAGGCGAGCGCCCCTGCGACCCCGAGGTTGAAGAGGATCCAGTACCAACGGGCGAACCTCGCGCCCGCGAGCAGTGACACTCCGACCGCGATCACCGCAGCGAACCCGCCGAGTCCGATGATCGGATTGGGGAACCCGAACGCCGAGCCCTGCCAGGAGTCGAGGTTCTTGCCGCACTGCACCAGCACGCTGAAGTTGCAGTTCAGCCCGATGTCCGGATGGGCGAGCACCGCGAACTTGTCGATGGTCAGCTGGAACGCCGACCACCAGCCTGCGGCGCCGGCGATCACGAGGAGGATCGCGAAGATCCAGGGGCGGCGGGGCGTCGCAGCGGCGTCGGTCACTCGCCGATTATGGCAACGCCGGGGTGGGGAAACGCTCACAGTCACGCCGACGTGCGATAATTGATGAGAAGTCGTGACGAGCCGCGCTCGCGACGACACCACAGACAGCTTGACCGGGCACGTTGCAGACGCAGCATCCGGGCCACGAGCGCACAACGCGTGCAGCACGTGTCGGACAGCCAGTTCCGAAGCGCAGGATTGCGAACCGCAGTTACCGCGCCGCGCCGTGACAGGGCGCGAACCACAGGATTTGCGGAAGCCCGTCGACGGGCGGTCGCACGAGAGTACCCGGCATGGCGCGGCCATCGTCCGGATGAGGAGTGCACCAGCGATGGTGGATGACACACGTTCCGAGAACTTGAACACCGACGACCTCGCCGCCGACGGCGCCCCGGACGCCACCGCGGAGAAGCCCAAGCGGGCTCCTCGCAGGGCCGCAGGGGCCGCGAAGGCGGTGAGCGCCGCGAAGAGCGCCGCTGACCACGTGAACGCCGGGATCGACGTGGCCCTCGATCCCGCACCGGATGCCGCGGCCGAGGCGCCCGCGAAACCCAAGCGCGGCGGCAGGAAGAAGAGCGTCGATGCCGCAGAGCCCGCGCCGCCGGTCGAGGCCTCCGCCGCCCGCGGAACGATCGCCCCGCTGCTCTTCCAGGCGCCCGATCTGCCCACGCCGTCGCCCGAGGCGATGATGCGCGACGGCCAGCAGCCGCGCGGCGGGGGTGTCCCCCCCTCAGATGACGACGGAGCAGGCACCACCTCCCACCGCCGCACCCGCCGTCGCTCCGGCGACGCGCCGCGCGAGGACGAGGACGCCCCGAACACGACGGTACGGGTGCGCCAGCCGCGCCAGCAGCAGGAGCCCAAGCTCATCACCGAGCCGCAGCGGGTCAAGGGCTCGACCCGGCTCGAGGCGAAGAAGCAGCGCCGCCGCGACGGACGGGACGCCGGACGGCGCCGCCCGGTCGTGACGGAGGCCGAGTTCCTGGCCCGGCGCGAGAGCGTGGACCGGGTGATGGTGGTGCGCAGCAAGTTCGGGCGCATCCAGATCGGCGTGCTGGAGGACGGCGTGCTGGTCGAGCATTACGTGGCGCGCGCCGCGGATGCCAGCCTGATCGGCAACGTCTATCTCGGCCGCGTGCAGAACGTCCTGCCGAGCATGGAGGCCGCCTTCGTCGACATCGGGCGCGGCCGCAACGCCGTGCTGTACTCCGGCGAGGTCGACTGGGAGGCTGCTGCGGCCGCCGCCGACGAGGCGGGCCGCGACGGCAAGAACCAGGCCCGCCGCATCGAGTTGGCCCTGAAGCCGGGCGACCGCGTGCTCGTGCAGGTCACCAAGGACCCGGTCGGCCACAAGGGAGCGCGCCTCACCAGCCAGGTCAGCCTGCCCGGCCGCTACCTGGTCTACGTGCCCAACGGCTCGATGAACGGGATCAGCCGCAAGCTGCCGGACACCGAGCGCGCCCGCCTGAAGAAGATCCTCAAGGAGGTGCTCCCGGATGACGCCGGCGTGATCGTGCGCACCGCCGCCGAGGGCGCGACCGAGGAGCAGTTGACGCTCGACGTGCAGCGCCTCACCAGCCAGTGGGCCGAGATCGATCACGCGGTGGAGACGCAGCAGGCCCCCGCGCTGCTGCACAGCGAGCCCGATCTGCTGATCAAGATCGTGCGCGACGTCTTCAACGAGGACTTCCAGAAGCTCGTGATCGAGGGTGACGACGCGCTCGACACCATCTCCTCCTACCTCGGCGCGGTCGCCCCCGACCTGGTGGACCGCATCGAGGCATACCGGGGCGGCGTCGACTCCTTCGACCAGTACCGCATCTCGGAGCAGATCGAGAAGGCGCTCGAGCGCAAGGTCTGGCTGCCATCCGGTGGATCGCTGATCATCGACCGCACCGAGGCGATGACGGTGATCGATGTCAACACCGGCAAGTTCGTCGGCTCGGGCGGCAACCTCGAGGAGACGGTCACCAAGAACAACCTGGAGGCGGCGGATGAGATCGTGCGCCAGCTGCGGCTGCGCGACATCGGCGGCATCATCGTGGTCGACTTCATCGACATGGTGCTGGAGAGCAACCGCGACCTCGTGCTGCGGCGCGTCGTCGAGTGCCTCAGCCGCGACCGCACCAAGCACCAGGTGGCGGAGGTCACCAGCCTCGGGCTCATCCAGATGACCAGGAAGAAGCTCGGTCTGGGGCTCGTGGAGTCGTTCAGCGAGAACTGCGAGGTGTGCGCAGGGCGGGGGATCATCATCCACCACGACCCGGTGTTCAAGCACCGCGCGCAGGAGCCGATCGGCTCGTCGAACGGGCCGCAGAACGGGCAGGGCTCCCCGCGCGGGCGTCGCGGACGCGGGGGATCGGGTGTCGGTCAGCCGCAGCAGAGCACGGTGAAGAACGGCCACGGCTCGACCGGGACTCATGCGATCACCGAGGACGTGCGCAACGCGCTCGCCCAGATCGCGAAGAGCACGGTTCCGCATCCTGAGCACGACGAGCACGAGCTCATGGATGCCGAGGCTCCCACGGGCGTCGTCGTCACCGCGACGGTCGAGCACTCAGCGGAGAGCGCCGTCGAGCCGGCCATCGAGATCCTCGACATCCCGGTGCCGGCCGCCAGGACGCGCGCCTCGCGCCGGATCAGCACGCAGGATGCCGAGCAGATCCTCGGCTCGGTGCTCGGGGCCCTTCCCGAGCCGAAGGCGGCAGGGCAGGGCCGCTCGCGCGGCCCGCGGCGCGCCTCGAGTGCAGGAGCCGTCGTGACGCCACCGGAGAGCGGCGAGTAGCGCTCGCCGACAACCGGCAGCGCCACGGGCGCGCTACAGGACCCGCGCCGCCCGTCGCTTCTTCTCGGCCTGCGTCACGCGCAGCCCCGAGTGCTGCAGCCGGCTCAGCAGTTCGCGTCCGGTGACCGCTTCTGCGCCGAGCTCGATGAGCTGCTCGCGGCGCTCCAGGGGGATGTCGTAGTGGTCGTGATCGAAGCCCCGCTCGGGGAGGCCCGCGCGCCGCGCGAAGGAGTGCAGCTCATCCAGCGAAGCATCGCTGACCAGGTGGGCCCAGACCGTGCCGTGCGCCGGCCAGATCGCCTCATCGATCAGCACGGTCATTCGGCGATCATATGCGCAGACCGCGCGCGGTGCGCTCGAGTGCTCCACGGGCATCCTTCGTCAAGTCTTGTCGGATCCTTGACCGGCTGCGCGGGCTGAGGCATCCTGAGAGCCGGCGCACGAGGATGTGGATGTCGGGCCGCGCGCCCAACCGGAGAGGAAGCCGCCGATGGAGACCACGGCCGACGTTGCGCAGACATTCCGGGCCCTGGTCGCCAACCGGCACAGCACCCGCGGATTCCTGCCGGAACCGGTGCCGGACGAGGTCGTCCAGGAGCTGCTGCAGACGGCGCAGTTGTCGCCATCATGGTGCAACGTCCAGCCCTGGCGCACATACCTCCTCGGCGGTGGCGCGGTCACCGAGTTGTCGGCGCGCATGATGGCGGTCAAGGAGGTGCCGGAGCATTTCGACGTGCCGCAACCCGAGCGGTACACCGGCGTGCATCAGGAGCGTCGCCGAGAATCAGGCTACGCACTCTACGGGGCCCTCGGAATCGCCCGGGAGGACCGCCAGCGCCGACTCGAGCAGGCGTGGGAGAACTATCGCTTCTTCGGAGCTCCGCACCTGGCGATCATCACCTCAACGACACTGCTCGGTTCGTACGCATACGTCGACACGGGCGCCTACATCGCGCATCTCGTGCTCGCGGCCAGGTCGTTCGGATTGGGGTCGATCGCGCTGGCGGCGATCGGCGGCAGATCCGACGTGGTCAGACCTGCACTGCAGATACCCGATGACGAGGTGGTGATCGCAGGGGTCGCGTTCGGGTGGGAGGACCACGACCACCCCGTCAACGCCTTCCGCACCACGCGCGCCGACCTCGACGAGGTCGTGGTGCGTGTGGACCGCCTTCCTCGTGGTGAGTAGGCGTTCTCCCGGGGGACTGGTTTGACCCCCCGATGATTTTCCGGCTATTCTTGACTCTTGGTGCGCGCAGGGCTCAGCCCGCGAATCATGCGCCGAAGACTTCCACATTTCAGGTTAGGAACATTCGTGGTCTACGCAGTCGTGCGCGCCGGTGGGCGGCAGGAGAAGGTCGAGGTCGGCACGATCGTCGTCCTCGACCGCATCAAGGCCGACAAGGATGGCAACATCCAGCTCGCTCCGGTGCTGCTCGTCGACGGTGACACCATCACCCACGACGCCGATGCGCTCGCGAAGGTGACCGTGACGGCCGAGGTCATCACCGATCTGCGCGGTCCGAAGATCGTCATCCAGAAGTTCAAGAACAAGACCGGGTACAAGAAGCGCCAGGGTTTCCGCGCTGACCTCACCCGCGTCAAGATCACCGGCATCAAGTAGTCGACGGCGCGAGGAGCTCACAGACATGGCACACAAGAAGGGCGCGTCCTCGACCCGCAACGGTCGCGACTCGAACGCGCAGTACCTCGGCGTCAAGCGCTTCGGCGGTCAGCTGGTCAATGCCGGCGAGATCATCGTCCGCCAGCGCGGCACCCACTTCCACCCCGGTGCGAATGTCGGACGCGGTGGCGACGACACCCTGTTCGCCCTCTCGGCGGGCGCGGTGCAGTTCGGCACCAAGGGCGGCCGCAAGGTCGTCAACATCGTCGAGGCCTGACAGCCTCCAGCTCGTTTCGAGCCATCCCGTCGGGCGAGCTTCGGCTCGCTCGACGCGTTTAAGGCAGCGGTTCAGGAGGGCGCACTCATGGCGACATTCGTCGACCAGGTGACGCTCCACCTGCGCGCCGGGCACGGCGGCAACGGCTGCGTCTCGGTCAGGCGCGAGAAGTTCAAGCCCCTGGCGGGCCCCGACGGCGGCAACGGCGGGCACGGCGGCGACATCATCCTGGTGGCTGATCCCCAGGTGACCACTCTGCTCGGCTACCACCGCGCCCCGCACCGCGCGAGCGGCAACGGCGGCCCCGGCATGGGCGACCACCGCAGCGGGTACTCCGGCGAGGCCCTGGTCCTTCCGGTCCCGGTCGGCACCGTGGTGTCGTCGGCCGACGGCGAGCAGCTCATCGACTTGGATCGGCCCGGGCTCGAGTTCGTGGTCGCGCCCGGCGGTCAGGGCGGCCTCGGCAACGCCGCGCTCGCGACCACGAAGCGCAAGGCGCCCGGCTTCGCGCTGCTCGGCACCGAGGGCTGGGAGGGCGATGTCCGGCTCGAGCTGAAGACGGTGGCGGATGTGGCGCTCGTCGGGTATCCCAGCGCCGGCAAGTCCAGCCTGGTGGCGGCCATGAGCGCGGCGAAGCCCAAGATCGCGGACTACCCGTTCACGACCCTGCACCCCAACCTCGGAGTCGTGGAGTCGGGGCGGGGCGGAGGCGACACGGTCCGCTACACGATCGCCGACGTCCCGGGGCTGATCGAGGGCGCGAGCGAGGGCAAGGGTCTCGGGCTGGAGTTCCTCCGCCACGTCGAGCGATGCAGCGCCCTGCTCCACGTGCTCGACTGCGGCACGCTGGACCCCGGTCGCGACCCGATCAGCGACCTCGACGTGATCCTGGCCGAGTTGGCCGCGTACCCGGTGCCGGATGGTCAGACGCCGCTGCTGGAACGTCCCCAGTTGGTCGCGCTCAACAAGATCGACGTCCCGGACGCGCGCGAGTTGGCCGACTTCGTGAAGCCGACCCTCGAGGCGCGCGGCTACCGGGTGTTCGAGATCTCGGCAGTGAGCCGCGAAGGGCTGCGCGAACTGTCGTTCGCGCTGGCCGACGTCGTGGAGGCCGACCGTGCCGTGAAGGCGGCCGTTCCGGTCCAGCAGCGGATCGTCATCCGCCCCAAGGCGGTGAACGAGGCCGAGTTCGTCGTCAAGGTCGAGGGCGGCGCCGAGCCGCTGTACCGGATCATCGGCGCCAAGCCGGAGCGATGGCTGCAGCAGACCGACTTCACCAACGACGAGGCAGTCGGCTTCTTCGCCGACCGCCTGGCCAAGCTGGGAGTCGAGGACGAGCTGTTCAAGGCGGGCGCCGTTCCCGGCTCGACGGTGATGATCGGCGCAGGTGCCGGCGTGGTCTTCGACTGGGAGCCGACGCTCACCTCGGCTGCCGAACTGATCACCAGCCCCCGAGGCACCGACGCCCGCTTCGACGACAACCGTCGCGCGACCCGCGGCCAGCGCCGCGAGGAGTACTTCGAGCGGATGGATGCCAAAGCCGCCGCCCGTGCCGAACTCGCCGCCGAGCGGGAGGCCGGCATCTGGACCGAGGACGCAGGCACCTGGGACGCGGCAGATCGGGACACGGCAGACCGGGGCGCGGCAGACCGGGGCGCGGCAGATCGGGATCGGGCAGATCGGGGCGCTGAATGACCGGCGCATCGGCCGCCGCCCTTCGCCAGGAGGTTGTCGGCGCCAAACGCATCGTCGTGAAGGTCGGCTCGTCGTCGGTCTCGGGCGACAAGGTGGGGCAGATCGAGCCGCTCGTCGATGCCTTGGCGGCCGCCCACGCCCGCGGCGCGGAGGTGGTGCTGGTGTCGTCGGGAGCGATCGCGACAGCGATCTCGTTCCTGCAGCTCGAGGGGCGCCCGACCGACCTCGCCACCCAGCAGGCCGCGGCAGCCGTCGGCCAGAACGTGCTGATGTGGCGCTATCAGACCAGCCTCGACCGCTACAAGATCCTCGCAGGGCAGGTTCTGCTCACGGCGGGCGATCTCGAGAACCCGACGCACCGCAGCAACGCGCAACGCGCGATGGAGCGGTTGCTCGGCCTGCGCATCCTGCCGATCGTGAACGAGAACGATACGGTCGCCACGCATGAGATCCGGTTCGGCGACAACGACCGGCTCGCGGCCATGGTCAGCGAGCTGATCGGTGCGGAGCTGCTCGTGCTGCTCAGCGACGTGGACGCCCTCTACACGCGCCCGCCGCACGAGCCGGGCGCCCGCCCGATCGCACGGGTTCCTTTCAGCGACGACCTCTCGGGGGTCGAACTGGGCGACATCGGCGCGGCCGGTGTCGGAACCGGTGGCGCCGGCACCAAGATCGCGGCGGCGAAGCTGGCGGCGGCCGCCGGCACGCCCGTGCTGCTGGCGTCGACGGGCAATGTCGCGGCCGCTCTGGCCGGCGAGGTCACGGGGACGTGGTTCGAGGCTCGCACGGGCTGAATGGACAGTCGCCCGCAAGGCTCACCCGGCCAGCTGACGCACGAGCGGGCTTCGGCTCGGCATCGGGATCCGCGTCTGCGCGGGGTCGAGAGTTCGCGGAGGCACCAGGGAGTATTCGGACCCCTCGCGTATCACCCGCCATCCGTTGTTGTGGACCAGCAGATGGTGATATCGGCAGAGGAGCACCCCGTCGGCGATGTCGGTTCTGCCGCGGTCGCGTTTCCATTCGTTGATGTGGTGGGCTTCGCACCACGAGGGAGGGCGATCGCAATCAGGGTGGCGGCATCCACCATCTCGTACCCCGAGCGCGAGCCGCTGCCGCGTGGTGTAAAGGCGCTGCTCGCGGCCGACATCGATCGCCTGACCGGTGGAGTCGAAGATCACCGGCACCATCCCTGAAGAGCAGGCGTGCCGTTCGGCCGTGTGGATGCTGACCGCCTCGGTCTCGCCCTCGATGCGGGCCGATCCGGACCGGCGACGCAGGTCCCTCTCCGGGACGATGACACGGACGGCCGGCTGACGCCTTCCGAGAATGCTCGGGTCGGCGGCCGCGCCGACCCGGACGAGGTCGACGAGCGCGTCGACGGCGATCTGCTCGGTCGTGCGCTCATCTCGGACCAGCGTCGCTGCGCGCGCCATGTCGTCCGGGTCGACGAATCGCGGCCCGCCTCGGCGGGGCGAGGTCGCGGAATCGTAGGCGGAGACGACGATCGCCGCGGACTCCGGATCGAGAAGGGCGTGAAGACGTGTCATGCCGTCCGACTGCTTCGTGATCTTGAGGAACCGCCGTGCGCGCAGTGCGGCCTCCCGATCGGCGACATGCTCCTCGTCGAGCATCGCCCGGTGCTCACGCGCCCGGACGGCGAGCTTCTCGACCGTGAGGGTACCGGCGTGACTCAGCAGATCCTCTGCAGCACCGGCGAGGTCACTCGATGACACGGTGTCGTCGGCCGAGCCCAGACCGGCGCGGATCACCTCGGCCGCTTCGAGCGAGAGTTCGCCGGACTCAACAGCCGATCCGACGGCATCAAGAGGCGAGGGCGCGGCCATCAACTCTCCGACCCGCACCATGGTCTGCGCCTCCCGCGATGTGGAGCCGGTGACCTGCTGCACCAGGTTCTCGGCGGTGCGGGCGCCGAGTCGCTGAGCGAGCCCCTCATAGCCGAGGTCGCGCCGCGAGCGGTACGCCACCTCCGCCGCGACGATGGCGGCTTGAGCGTCGATGCGTCGGCGTTCAGCAGCGAGGTCGCGTTGTGTCGCCAGCAGCACCTCGTCGGAGTAGCTGCGCACCACTGTCGCGCTCAGCGGCGAGGGCGGGGCCTGGGTCATGCATCCATGTTCTCATTCGAAGATATGTTCGACAAGAGGGTCCGGGACATTGGTCGAGAGATTCTTGAATTCGGGGCTGTGGAGGAAAGGGCGTGGGGGTGACGTGGGGGACAGGCGTGGGGAGAGGTGCCGACAGGAAACCCGGCGAATCGGCGCTCAACCGGCCGCCTCATCCGCGTCATCCGCCTCCGCGCCCGTTCCACGACGACGACCCTTCTCGCAGCGCCGACGGCACCAGTGGCACCGCGATCGCCGGCGCCACGGCGACCAGTGCGAACGCCGCCGCGTATCCGACCGCCCCGATGAGCGCCCCGACCGCAGGCGCCACGATCGCCGCGGCCAGGAATTGTCCGGTGTTCTGCGCTCCGAGCGCCCGACCCGACCAGTGCGGACCGGCGAACTCGGCGACCGCGGTGAAGGCGAGTCCGTTGTCCGCGACGCTGACGCAGCTGGCGATCACATAGCAGGCAGCCGCAGCGATCCCGAGCTCGAGCGCGCCAGACGCGGCGGTGAGCAGCAGGAGAACGATGCCGACGATCGCGACCCAGCGCAACGGGCGCAGCCGGCTCCCGAGGCGGTCGCTCAGGATGCCGATGCCGACCCGCCCGCCCGCGCCGAGGAGCTGCGCGACGGCCACGACGATCCCAGCAGCCGGCGCCGGCCAGTGCAGCTCGGCGATGAACCAGACCAGTCCGAAGGTGGAGAGGGTGAACTGCGGGACGACGAGCAGGATCGAGACCAGATGGATGCGCAGCAGCGTGCCGTCGCGGCAGTAGGGGCTGTCGCTCACCCCCTCGACGCGCAGGCGCTGCGGTCGCGCAGGATCCACGATGAACAGCGCGCAGGCGGCAGCGCTCACCGCCACCAGGACCGCGCCGAAGATCATGGCGGGCGCGAGCGATCCTGCGGCGACCAGCGGCGGGATCGCCAGGGCCGCCACCGCGACGCCGAGCGGCTGGCAGCTCTGCCGGATGCCCATCGCCAGTCCGCGCCGTTCCCTCGGGAACCAGCCGACGACGACCCGCCCGCTTGCTGCATTGGTGGAGGCAGCGCCGATGCCGGCGGCGACCAGGAGAAGGCCGAGCGCGAGGTAGCCGCTCACGAAGCCGGCGGCGACGACCGCGACCGCGGTGACGAGCAGCCCGGCGACGAGCACCCGCCGCTCGCCCCAGCGGTCCGTCGCCGCACCCCAGGCCACCAGGGCGAGCACCATGCCGAGGTTCGGCGCCGCGGCGAGCAGCCCGGCCTGAGCGAGGCTGAGCCCGCGCACGGAGTGCAGCAGAGGGATGAGGAACACCGGGGTCGAGACCACGACGGTGGTGGAGGCTTGCGCGAGCACGCCCACCGCGAGCATGAGCCACGGGCGCGGCGTGCGCAGGCCGGATGCGGGGCTGACGGTGGTCGTCATCGGTCCAGCGTACGAGCCGCGGGTAGACTCCCCGCATGGCCGAGACCGCCGCTCCTGCACCCCGTACCGCCGAGACCCTCGTCGCACCGCAGCCCCGCGACAAGCAGCGTCTCGACGACAAGCAGCGTCTCGACGACAAGCAGCCGCTCGACGACAAGC
>WOYR01000164.1:12169-13671 GCA_011620705.1 Microbacteriaceae bacterium
CTCGACGACAAGCAGCCGCTCGACGACAAGCTGGATGCTGCCCGCCGCGCCGCGATCGTGCTCGCCACC
Organism: Microbacteriaceae bacterium; assembly: GCA_011620705.1. GTDB lineage: Bacteria > Actinomycetota > Actinomycetes > Actinomycetales > Microbacteriaceae > Lysinimonas. The sequence continues at coordinate 12,239 of WOYR01000164.1, forward strand.
ACGGCATCCGGCCCGAAGGACGCGGGCCTGGAGGCGATCGCAGCCGCAGTGGAGTCCGGCGCGGCCCGCATCCTGCCGGCCAACGAGCTCGACCTGGCCAATGCCCGCGACAACGGCCTCAGCGCAGGGATGCAGGACCGCCTCCGCCTCGACGAGTCCCGTCTGCGCGGCCTCGCCGCGGCGGTGCGCGACATCGTCGCCCTTCCCGACCCGGTCGGCGGAGTCATCCGCGGGTCGACCCTGCCGAACGGCCTGCTGCTCAGCCAGGTGCGCGTGCCCTTCGGGGTGGTTGGCGCGATCTACGAGGCCCGTCCCAATGTCACCATCGACATCGCGGCCCTCGCGTTGAAGAGCGGCAACGCGGTCGTGCTGCGCGGGGGATCCGCCGCCGAGAACACCAACCGGGTGCTGGTCGAACTGCTGCAGGATGCGCTCGAGAGTGCCGGGCTGCCGGCCGACGCCGTGCAGACGATCGACGAATTCGGCCGCGAAGGGGCGACCGCCATGATGCAGGCCCGCGGCAAGGTGGACGTGCTCATCCCGCGCGGCAGCGCTCAGCTGATCGACACGGTCGTCCGCGAGTCGAAGGTGCCGGTGATCGAGACCGGTGCCGGCGTCGTGCACCTCTTCCTCGACGAGAGCGCCGACGAGCAGATGGCGGTGGACATCGCCGTGAACTCGAAGGTGCAGCGCCCCAGCGTCTGCAACGCGCTGGAGACCCTGCTGGTGGATGCCAGCACGGCCGAGCGGCTGCTCCCGCCCGTGCTGGGCGCTCTTCGCGCCCAGGGCGTCACGCTGCACGCCGACGAGCGGGCGCGCGCGATCTTCCCCGACTCGGTTCCAGCGGTCGACGAGGACTGGGCGACCGAGCACATGAGCCTCGACCTGTCGGTGCGCGTCGTCGACGACCTGGATGCGGCGCTCGATCACATCCGGCGCTTCTCGACCCACCACACCGAGTCGATCATCACCAACGACCTCGGCAGGGCCGAGCGCTTCCTGGCCGAGGTGGACTCCGCGGTGGTCATGGTCAATGCCTCGACACGCTTCACCGATGGAGGCGAGTTCGGCTTCGGCGCCGAGGTGGGCATCTCGACCCAGAAGCTGCACGCGCGCGGCCCGATGGGCCTGCCGGAGCTCACCAGCACGAAGTGGATTGTGCGCGGTTCGGGCCAGGTGCGCGGCTGAGTCGCGACTAGGCTGAAGGGCATGTCGCACCTGTACGCGCTTCTTGCCGCGGAGGCCCCCGCTCCATTGATCATGCCGGCGTGGGCGTTCCCGGCCATCTCCGCGGCCGTCTTCCTCATCCTCGGCCTGGTCACGTGGAGCTGGCGGGATGTGGCGAACCGTCACAGCGACAAGACCGGTGGCGCGGCGGACCACCCCGAGGCCGGACACGGCCACCACTAGATCGCGCTGCATGTGAGCGATGC
>WOYR01000267.1 GCA_011620705.1 Microbacteriaceae bacterium
GGTCATGATGCACGAGATGGGGCACCAGCTTGCGGGGTTGCCCGATCTCTATGGCCCGTCCTACGCGCCCTGGGGCGTGTTCGATCTCATGGGTGGCCCAGCGGCGCACACCCACTTCTCCATGGGCATCGCCTCCTTCCAGCGCCACCGCAAGGGGTGGATGAACTTCACCGAAATCCCGCCCGCGGAGACGCGGGAGTTCCGGCTGCAGCCCCTGGATTCCCACAAGCAGGCCCTGCGCTTTCACCAAGGGCCGGGGCAAGAGGGCATCGTCGTCGAGAACCGCGCCTGCCAGCGCTATCCCCGCGACTACAGTCTGCCGCCCACCGACGACCAATGTCATTGAATTAGCGCAACGTATTGCGCGGCAATGCTTACCGCACTACATTGTTGGGTGTTTCACGACAGTGCAGTCGATACACTCATGACATCTGCGGAAAGGCTGGCCAATGGCGGGGAAAAGGACGAAAAAGGCGCGGGAACGGCTTGACAGCCTGGCTAGGGAGAATATCTTCGCGCTCTCTGCAACTCGTTGAAGCTGTTAAATTTACATTGCACAGCGAGGAATTCAAGGCCAGACACCGGAAACGGGTGGAGGATTTCACGCGGAAGTGCCCCCTCAGCTTCGAACGGGTTGTCCTGACCATATGCGGGAACATGCAGACGAGCTATGCGGACGAGATGGTTCGCGTGTTCAAGCGTTTGGACGGGGATGGGTTCGAGATGCTCGGGCTGCCCGACAGTTCCGCTTTCTCGCACGCTCGGAGTAAGGTCGAAGCCACGGCCTTCGAGGAACTTGACTCGCTTGTCCTGGAGCTGTCGGAACAGCATTTCGGGGAGTGCATGGGACGGTGGAAGGGACACCGGATCGTCGGCCTCGACGGCTCGACGCTGCAACTGCCCGACACGCCGGAGGTCCGGTCCGCGTTCGACCCGAAGTGCGGGAGCGAGGCGATCCCGCACGCGAGGATCTCCCAGTGCACGGACGTGCTGAACGGCATCGTGGTCGACAGCGCCATCGCCTCCATGCAGGTCGGCGAGCGCGAGCTGTTCCGTCGGCATCTCGACCGAATCGCCGGCAACGACTTCCTGCTGACCATGGACCGCGGCTACGCGGCGCACTGGCTGTTCCAGCTGTGCCTGGTGGAATCGATCCCGTTCGTGGCCCGCGTCAAGCTCGACCACAGCACGGAGGTCGCCGCCTTCGCGGCGTCCGGCGCGGCGGAGGGCGAGATTGTGTTCGAGCCGACCGACGCCTCGCACGAGGTGCTCGGCGACGAGGGGGTCGAGCCGGTCGCGTTCGCCCTCCGCGCCGCCCGGATCGAGCTGGATTCGGGCGAGACCGAGATCCTGGTCACCAGCCTTCCCGAGGAGGCCATGCCGCTGGACGATCTTTCGCTCTGCTACGAACTGCGATGGGGGAGCGAGACCCAGTTCCGCCACCAGAAGTCACACCTGCATATGGAGAACTTCAGCGGCAGGACGCCCCGCTCGATCCTGCAGGACTACCACGCCAACGTGTTCGCGATGAACCTGGTCGCCGTCCTCGCCCTGCCCGCGCACGCCGTGATCCGCGAGGAGACCGCCCATCGCGAGCACACCTACTACATCAACATGGCCAACGCCGCCCGGGCCATGCGCGACGAGGCGGTGTCGCTCCTCGGGTGCCTGACCGACACCGTGTCGGCCCTGGCGAACATCTTCATTCGCTTCGCATCCGACCTCAGCGTCTGGCGCTACGGCAGGCAGTTCCTGCACTCGAGAAAGAACCCCGGCAGGAAGTTCCACACCTCCTACAAGCCCATCGGCTAGCCGTCCCCCGTCTCCCCGACCTCCCCGCGACCGGCTTCCGAGCCGGAGGTCCGCTCGCGCCCCGGAACCGGCCCCGCACGGTCCAACGGGGCCAGGTGGTGCCGCTTTGGTCCCCGACGAGGTGCCAGCTCCGTCTGTCCGGGGGGCGTTCTCGCCTCTGACGACTGGCGGAAAAACGCTAATTCAGTGACATCGGAAGTTTGACAACTTGGCAGGATTCTGAGCACGAATGCTGGATTCCGGCGCAAATGTAGGCTAGACACTGCTTGCATTATCCTGCTTGTAGTGTACGTTGTCCGTAGTTTCCTTCGTAGGTTAGACGATAGCCAGGAGCGGCGGACATGGCCAAGGAACCCAAGCGGCTGGTGAAGTGGTTCAAGCGCGAGCGTTCGGGAAAGGTGTACCGGTATGCCTGGATCGGCTTCAACCAGCGCAACGCCAACGGCACGCCGACCTTCGTCCGGGAGACGAACATCTCGCAGCTGCCCCCGGAGCAGATCGAGGCCATCGCGCGGACCCTGAAGGCCGGGGGCAAGGTCGACGTGCCGGGTTCCGGCGCGGAAGTGCCCGCGCCCGCCGCCGAGGTGGAGTTCCTCGGCGCCCTGGCGATGGGCGATGTCTGGACTGCCCTGGCGATATGCGAGGACCTCGGCATCCGCGAAGCGCTGGGCGAGACGCTGTCGGACGAGGAGCGCGACGCGGTCACCGCCATGCTCGTGGACCGCGTGGTCAACCCCAAGCCCCACTCCAAGCGGGCGCTCTGCGACAGCTACCCGGACTCGGCGCTGGCGGACCTGCTGGAGTCCGGCCCCGTCCCGCTGCGCCAGTGGTATCGTTCGCTGGGTGCGCTGTGGCGGGTGCAGGAGAGGGTCGAGGAGCGCCTGGCCGAGGGGGCCGCGGACGGGATCTTCCTCTACGACATCACCTCGAGCTACTTCGAGGGGCAGCACTGCCCGCTGGCCGCGTTCGGCTACAACCGGGACGGCAAGAAGGGCAAGAAGCAGATCGTGATCGGGCTTCTGGCCAACTCCGAGGGGCGCCCCCTGG
>WOYR01000020.1 GCA_011620705.1 Microbacteriaceae bacterium
CGGCGCCGCGGCGGCCGATCACGATGCCCGGGCGGGCGGTGTGGATGTCGACGCGCACCCGGTCGCGGGTCCGCTCGATCTCGATCTTCGCCACACCGGCACGGTCGAGGCTCGTCTTGAGCAGCTGGCGGATCTTGATGTCCTCGGCCACGTAGTCGGAGTAGCGCTGACCGGGCTTCGTCGAGTCGGAGAACCAGCGCGACACGTGGTCGGTGGTGATCCCGAGTCGGAACCCGTAGGGGTTGACCTTCTGGCCCATTACTTCTTCCCTGCCTTGTTGGTCCCGGTGGTCGAGCCCGGCGAGACCCGGCGCTGGCTGCCGGCGCTCGCCGCGACCAGCTCATCCGGGGTCGCGAGCACGACCGTGATGTGGCTCGTGCGCTTGAGGATCTTGAAGGCGCGGCCCTGGGCGCGCGGCTGGAACCGCTTCAGGGTCGTTCCCTCGTCGACGAAGGCCTTCGAGACGAACAGATCCTGCTCGTCGAGGTAGCTGTTGCTGGCATCCGCCTTGACGCGGGCGTTGGCCATCGCCGAGGCGACCAGCTTGTAGACCGGCTCGGATGCGCTCTGCGGTGCGAACTTCAGGATCGCGAGGGCCTCCGCGGCCTGCTTGCCGCGGATCAGGTCCACGACGCGACGGGCCTTCTGAGGGGTCACGCGGATGTGCCGCACGCGGGCGATCGACTCCACCATTTCTCTTCCTCCTCTTCCGTCACCGCCTCAGCGGCGACGACCCTTCTTGTCGTCCTTCTCGTGCCCGCGGAAGGTGCGCGTCGGCGAGAACTCGCCGAGCTTGTGGCCGACCATGGTCTCGGATCAGGTCCACGACGCGACGGGCCTTCTGAGGGGTCACGCGGATGTGCCGCACGCGGGCGATCGACTCCACCATTTCTCTTCCTCCTCTTCCGTCACCGCCTCAGCGGCGACGACCCTTCTTGTCGTCCTTCTCGTGCCCGCGGAAGGTGCGCGTCGGCGAGAACTCGCCGAGCTTGTGACCGACCATGGTCTCGGTGATGAACACCGGGATGTGCTTGCGGCCGTCGTGCACGGCGATGGTGTGCCCCAGCATCGCCGGGATGATCATCGAGCGGCGCGACCAGGTCCTGATCACGTTCTTGGTGTTGGCCTCGTTCTGCGTCGCCACCTTGCGGAACAGGTGCTCGTCGACGAACGGACCCTTTTTGAGACTGCGCGGCATTGTTGTCGATCCCTACTTGCGCTTCTTGCCGACGGTGCGGCGGCGAACGATGAGCTTGTCGCTCTCTTTGTTGGGGCGCCGCGTGCGGCCTTCCTTCTGACCCCACGGACTAACCGGGTGGCGGCCACCGGAGGTCTTGCCCTCACCACCACCGTGCGGGTGGTCGATCGGGTTCATGGCGACACCACGCACCGTGGGCTTGCGGCCCTTCCAGCGCATGCGGCCGGCCTTGCCCCAGTTGATGTTCGACTGCTCGGCGTTGCCGACCTCGCCGATCGTGGCGCGGCAGCGCGCGTCGACGTTGCGGATCTCGCCGGAGGGCAGGCGCACCTGGGCGTACGGGCCGTCCTTGGCGACCAGGCGGACGCCGGCGCCGGCCGAGCGCGCCATCTTGGCGCCGCCGCCCGGCTTCAGCTCGATCGCGTGGATGACCGTGCCGACCGGGATGTTCTTCAGCGGCAGGTTGTTGCCCGGCTTGATGTCTGCGCCAGGGCCGGACTCGACCACATCGCCCTGGCTCAGCTTGTTCGGCGCGATGATGTAGCGCTTCGTGCCGTCCGCGAAGTGCAGCAGGGCGATGCGCGCCGTGCGATTCGGGTCGTACTCGATGTGCGCGACCTTGGCGTCGACGCCGTCCTTGTCGTTGCGCTTGAAGTCGATGACGCGGTACTGGCGCTTGTGACCGCCACCGATGTGGCGGGTCGTGATGCGGCCGGCGTTGTTGCGCCCACCGGTCTTCGAGAGCGGCTTGAGCAGCGACTTCTCGGGCGTGGAGCGGGTGATCTCGACGAAGTCGGCGACCGAGGAGCCGCGGCGACCGGGCGTGGTGGGCTTGTACTTGCGAATAGGCATGGTGTGTTCCTCCCCGGGCCTAGCCGACAGCCGTGAAGATGTCGATGGTGCCGGACTTGAGCGTGACGATGGCGCGCTTGCTGTCCTTGCGCTTGCCGATGCCGAACTTGGTGCGCTGCTTCTTGCCGGTGCGGTTGAGCGTGTTCACCGAGGCGACCTTGACGCCGAAGATCTTCTCGATCGCCAGCTTGATCTCGGTCTTGTTGGAACGCGGATCCACCACGAAGGTGTACTTGCCGTTGTCGATCAGGCCGTAGCTCTTCTCGCTGACCACCGGGGCCAGGATGACGTCGCGCGGGTCCTTGTTGTAGCCGCTCACTTCGCAGCCTCCTCGGTCTTGCTCTTGGCGCTCACGAAGGACTCGAACGCGGCCTTGGTGAAGACGATGTCGTCGCTGACGACCGCGTCGTAGGCGTTCAGCTGATCGGCGAACAGCACGTGGATGTGCTGGAGGTTGCGCACGCTCTTGAAGCCGTCATCGTCGCCGCGCTCGAGAACGACCAGCACGTTCTTGCCGGTTGCGAGATCCGCGAGCAGAGCGGACGCGGTCTTGGTGCTCGGGCCATGGGTGCCGAAGTTCTCGATCACGTGCAGGCGCTCGCCGCGAGCCCGGTCCGACAGCACGCCCAGCAGTGCCGCGGCGATCATCTTCTTCGGGGTGCGCTGCGAGTAGTCGCGCGGGTGCGGTCCGTGCACGATGCCGCCGCCCGTGTGCTGGGGGGCGCGGATCGAACCCTGACGCGCGCGGCCGGTGCCCTTCTGCTTGAAGGGCTTGCGGCCGGCACCGGACACCTCCC
>WOYR01000122.1 GCA_011620705.1 Microbacteriaceae bacterium
GGATCGGCCGCCTGCGGCAGCCGCTCCGCCTCCACCCGCGCCTTGATGCGCTTGACCTCGCGCACATCGGCAGCCGAGATGGATACCGGGTACCGGACCTCATCCGCCAGTTCTTCGAAGGCGCGCAGCACGCCGGCGTCGCCGACAACCCCTCGGGCGCGCAGGAGCGCCTGCGCTTCCCAGGTGAGCGACCAGCGCTCGTAGTACGCGCGGTAGGACTCCAGCGATCGCACGATGGCGCCGTTCTTGCCCTCCGGCCGGAGGCCCAGGTCCAGGTCGAGCGGAAGGCGAAGATCCTCGCTGAGCCGGTTCAACTCGCGCACGATGGTCTCGGCGCGCTCCTGCGCCTCCTGCGGCTCCGCCCCAGCCGGGCGATACACGTAGACGATGTCGGCGTCGCTGCCGAAGCCGAGCTCCTCGCCGCCGTAGCGGCCCATCGCGATGATGCCGAACTCGATCCCGTCTCCCCAGCGATGCACGAGCGCGAGGAGCCCGGTCAGCATGGCGGTCGTGATGCCGCTGAGCGCGACGCCCAGCTCCTCGATCGTGATCATGCCCAGGATCGCCGCGAGGGCGGCGCGCAGCACCTCGCGGCGGCGGGCCGTGCGCAGGGCGAGGGCTGCGGCATCCGGATCCTCGCCGTGCCGGGAAACCGTCGCAGAGGTCTCGTCGAGCAGCTCTGCCAGCGGGCGCGGGCGCAGCTCGCCGTCCGACTCGAGCCATGCCGCAGCCTCGGGGATCCGCTCGAACAGCACCCCGACGAAGCGCGAGCCGGAGAGCACATGGGTCAGCCGGTGCGCGGCGCCCGAGGAGTCCCGCAGCATCCTGAGGAACCAGTAGGTCTCCCCGAGATCGTCGCTCAGCCTGCGGAAGTTCAGCAGCCCGAGATCGGGGTCAGCGCCCTCGGCGAACCACTCGAGCATGACGGGGATCAGATTGCGCTGGATCTGCGCGCGCCGCGAGACCCCGCTGGTCAACGCCGCGATGTGGTGCAGCGCCCCGCGCGGATCGCGGAAGCCGATGGCCGCGAGCCGCGCCCCCGCCTGTTCGCTGGTGAGGGCATAGCCGTCGTCGGGCAGCGCGGCCACCGCCGAGAGCAGCGGGCGGTAGAACAGCCGCTCGTGCAGTGTGCGCACCGCCTGCTTGACGCGCTGCCACGCCTCGAGCAGTCCATCGGCGGTGGCAGCGATACCGGAGCCGCGGGCCAGGGCGCGCAAGGCGTCCGGGTCGCGCGGCATCAGATGCGTGCGACGCAGACGGGAGAGCTGGATCCGATGCTCCAGCAGGCGCAGAAAGCGGTAGTCGCTGCTGAACTCGGCCGCCTCCACTCGCCCGATGTAGCCGCGGTCCGCGAGCGCGGCCAGCGCATCGAGGGTGGCGCGCTGCCGCACTTCGGCATCGCTCTGCCCGTGCACGAGCTGCAGCAATTGGATCGTGAACTCTACATCGCGCAACCCGCCGGGGCCGAGCTTGAGCTGCACGTCCGCCTCGGAGGGCGGGATGTTGTCCGTCACCCGTTCGCGCATGCGCTGCACCGACTCCACGAAGCCTTCGCGGGATGCGCTCGACCAGACCATCGGCGCGACTCGCGCGACGTACTCCTCGCCGAGTTCGCGGTCGCCGGCCATCGCGCGAGCCTTGAGCAGGGCCTGGAACTCCCAGTTCTTCGCCCACCGCTCGTAATAGGCCAGGTGCGAGTCGACCGTCCGCACCAGTGCGCCGTCCTTCCCCTCCGGGCGCAGATTCGCGTCGACCTCCCAGAGCGGAGGCTCGAGCGCTGGCTCGTGGATCGCCCGCATGGTGTCCATGGCGAGCCGGGTGGCGATCTCCACAGCTCGATCGTCGCTGATCTCCGCCGCCGGTTGCGCGGGACCCCTGGAAGGCTCCGCCGCAGCCACGAAGATCACGTCGACGTCGCTCAGGTAGTTGAGCTCGCGCGCACCCGCCTTGCCCATCCCGATGATCGCGAGCCGCGTCGCCGCGAGCTGCTCCGCAGGGAAGCGGCTCGCGCGTCGGGCCAGAGAGAGGGCGGCATCGAGGGCGGCCGCCGCGAGATCTGCCAGGCAGGCCGCGACTCGGTCGACCGCGAGCGCGCCATCCGGTTGCTCGAGGTCCCACGCCGCGAGCGCGAGGAGTTCGCGGCGATAGGCGACTCGCAAGGCGTTCCACCCTGCCTCACCACCGGCTCCTTCGACGGCGGAGAGCATGGCGGCCCGCAGTGTCTCCGCGTCGCTGGGCGCGCTGAGCGGCTGCAGGAGCAGGGCCAGCTGCTCCGGGTGGTGGGCGAGGAAATCGCCGAGCCCGGCGGACGCGCCCAGCACGCGCAGCAGGCGCAGCGATGACGGCCCGTCGGCGAGCAGCGGAGCAACCGCATCCGGAACGGACTCGACGAGGCCGAGGAAGAGCCGCAGTGCCTGATCGGGATCGGCGACCTGGGCGAACAGCGAGACCCGATCCTCCGGAACCTCGGCGAGGGCTGCGCGCGCGGCGTCCAGCTCGACGAAACCGAGCCGGGCGAGCTCGGTGAGCGTTGTCGTCGTGGTTCTTGGCATGCCGCCCCCCGACCCGCCCGGTTGCCGCTTCACACCGCCCGCTGTCGTTACAGGAGCTCCAGGTTGGCGGCGAGCTCGAACGGCGTCACCTGCGCGCGGTAGCTGGCCCACTCCCGGCGCTTGTTCAGCAGCACGTACTCGTAGACCTGCTCGCCAAGGGTCTCGGCGACGAGTTCGCTGTCCTCCATCAGCACGAGCGCGGCGTCAAGACTGGCGGGCAGCCCGTCGTAACCCAGCGCGCGGCGTTCGGCGTCGGTGAGCGCCCAGACGTCGCCCTCGGCCTCGGGCGGGAGCTCGTAACCCTCCTCGATTCCCTTCAGCCCTGCTGCGAGCAGAAGGGAGAAGGCGAGGTAGGGGTTCGCGGCGGAGTCGATGGCGCGGTACTCCACCCGCGCGCTATTGCCCTTGCCCGGCTTGTACAGCGGCACGCGCACGAGCGCGGAGCGGTTGTTGTGGCCCCAGGTCAGATAACTCGGGGCCTCATCCCCGCCCCACAGCCGCTTGTACGAGTTGACGAACTGATTGGTGACTGCGGTGATCTCGGGCGCGTGACGCAGCAGTCCTGCCACGAACTGCCGGCCGATGCCCGAGAGCTGGTACTGGCCGGCCGCGTCGAAGAAGGCGTTGGTGTCGCCCTCGAACAACGACATGTGGGTGTGCATGCCCGATCCGGGATGTGCCGTCAGCGGCTTGGGCATGAAGGTCGCGTAGACGCCCTGCTCGATCGCCACCTCCTTGATCACCGTGCGGAAGGTCATGATGTTGTCGGCCATCGTCAGCGCGTCGGCGTAGCGCAGGTCGATCTCGTTCTGGCCGGGACCGGCTTCGTGGTGGCTGAACTCGACCGAGATGCCGAGCTCTTCGAGCATCCGCACCGAGCGGCGTCGGAAGTCGTGAGCCGTGCCGCCCGGCACGTTGTCGAAGTAGCCGGCCGAGTCGACAGGCTCAGCCGCACCGTTCTTCAGCTTGTTCGACTTGAGCAGGTAGAACTCGATCTCGGGATGCGTGTAGAAGGTGAAGCCGCGGTCGGCCGCCTTCGCGAGGGTGCGCTTGAGAACGTTGCGCGGGTCCGCGGTCGCCGGCTGCCCATCTGGCGTCATGATGTCGCAGAACATCCGTGCGGTCGGGTCGATCTCGCCGCGCCACGGCAGGATCTGGAAGGTCGTGGGATCGGGATGCGCGAGCACATCAGCCTCGTAGGAGCGCGTCAGCCCCTCGATCGCGGAGCCGTCGAAGCCCACGCCCTCGTTGAACGCGCCCTCGACCTCGGCCGGGGCGAGCGCGACCGACTTGAGCGTGCCGACCACATCGGTGAACCACAGCCGTACGAACTTGACGCCGCGCTCCTCGATGGTGCGAAGAACGAAGTCACGCTGCTTGTCCAAGGTGTCCTTTCCTGGCGCCGCCGCTTCGCCGGCCGCGCGCGAGCGCCCGGCTCCGCCGGGTCTTCTCATGGCCCCGTCTGGATGCCCGCTACGAGTGGACCCGTGTGCCTCGGCTCTAGGCTACCGGTATGCCCCGACTGCGATTGGCACTGGCTCAGACCAATCCGATCGTCGGGGATTTCGCAGGCAATTCCCAGCAGATCCTGGCGGCAGCGCACGCGGCGTGGGAGGCGGGCGCCGACCTCCTGCTGGCCGGGGAGATGGCCGTGAGCGGCTACCCGATCGAAGACCTGGCCTCGCAGCCGAGCTTCCTGCGCGCCGCGTCCGCAGCCGTCCCTGCGCTGGCGAGGCGACTGGCGGAGGATGGGCTCGGGGGGCTCATCGTCGTGGTCGGGCACCCCGAGGGGCCGATCGAGCCGCGCACCCTCGGCACCTCGAACGCGCCGACCGCGATCGCCCAGAACTGCGCATCGGTGCTGCAGGGAGGCGAGGTGCGGGCCCGCTACGCGAAGCACCACCTGCCCAACTACTCGGTGTTCGACGAGTACCGGGTGTTCATCCCCGGCGACGAGCTGCTGGTGCTGCGCCTGGACCGCCCTGGAGAGCCAGGGGTGGATGCCGCGCTCATCATCTGCGAGGACCTCTGGCGCGACGGCGGGCCGGTCGGCCGGGTGCTGCAGGCCGATGCCGGGCTCCTGCTGGTGATCAACGCCTCCCCCTTCGAGCGCGACAAGGATGAGACGCGCCTGCCCCTGGTCACCCGGCGGGCGAAGGAGACCGGCACGGTCGTCGCCTATGCCAACATCGTCGGCGGGCAGGACGAGCTGGTCTTCGACGGCGACAGCGTCGTCGTGGATGGCGCCGGCGCGATCCTGGCGCGGGCGCCGCGGTTCCGCGAGCACCTGCTGCTGGTCGACGTGGACGCGGCGGCCGCGAGCGACGCGCCCCTCCCGGACGCCGTTCGGCGGGTCGCGGTACCGGCCCGGCCGATGGTCGAGCCCCTCGCGGCCACTCCGCCCGTTCGCGACATCGCACTGCCGCCCGACGACCGCGAACAGCTCTGGAACGCCCTGGTGCTCGGCGTGCGCGACTATGTCGAGAAGAACGGATTCCCCAGCGTGGTGCTCGGGCTGTCTGGCGGCATCGACTCGAGCGTCTGCGCCTCGATCGCGGCCGACGCGATCGGGGCCGACCGGGTCTACGGCGTCAGCATGCCGAGCCGCTACAGCTCGGAGGGCTCGCGCACCGACGCCGACGAACTGGCGGAACGGATCGGCTTGCACTACTCCACCGAGGCGATCGCCGGGCTGGTCCAGCCGATCGACGACCAGCTGCGGCTGACCGGCACCGCCGCCGAGAACGTGCAGGCGCGCATCCGTGGGCTGATCCTGATGGCCGAGTCGAATCTGCACGGGCATCTCGTGCTCACCACCGGCAACAAGACCGAGCTGTCGGTCGGCTATTCGACGATCTACGGCGACTCGGCCGGCGGGTTCGCCCCGATCAAGGACGTGCCCAAGATGCTGGTCTGGGATCTCGCCCGCTGGCGGAACCAGGCGGCGATCGCACGCGGCGAGACGCCGCCGATCCCCGAGAACTCGATCACCAAGCCGCCGAGCGCCGAGTTGCGCCCCGACCAGACCGACCAGGACACTCTCCCGCCGTATGAACTGCTCGACGAGATCCTCGAGGGGTATGTGAACCAGCGCCTCGGCCGGGAGGATCTGATCGCCACCGGCTTCGACCGGGAGACGGTGGGGCGGGTCGCCGATCTCGTCGACCGTGCCGAGTGGAAGCGCAGGCAGGGCGCGATCGGCCCGAAGATCTCGGGCATGGCATTCGGCCGCGACCGCCGCATGCCGATCACCTCCCGGCGCTCCGGCCTAGACTGACGCCATGGCAGACGCAGTCGTCAAGCGAGTCCGCACCCGGCACTTTCAGAACGCGAAAGAGCAGGGCATCAAGATCACGGGCCTGACCAGCTACGACATGCTCACGGCCGCGATCTTCGACCAGGCCGGCATCGACTTCCTGCTGGTCGGCGACTCGGCCGGCAACAACGTCTTCGGCTACGACACCACGCTCCCGGTCACCCTCGAGCAGTTGATCCCGCTGACCCGCGCCGTCGCCGGGGCCGTGAAACGGGCGTTCGTCGTGGGCGACATGCCCTTCGGCTCCTACGAGACCGGGCCGGATGAAGCCCTGCACTCCGCATTCCGGTTCATGAAGGAGACCGGCGCGCACGCCGTCAAGCTCGAGGGCGGGATGCGCAGCGCCGAACAGATCCGCCGCATCGTGTCCGCGGGCATCCCGGTCATGGCCCACATCGGCTTCACCCCGCAGAGCGAGCACCAGCTCGGCGGCCACGTCATCCAGGGCCGCGGCGAGGGGGTGACGCAGCTGCTCGCAGACGCCCACGCCGTCGAGGAGGCCGGCGCCTTCGCCGTCGTGCTCGAGATGGTGCCGGCCGACGCGGCGAAACGCGTCACCGAGGAGTTGAAGATCCCGACCATCAGCGTCGGCGCAGGGCCGCACACGACCGGGCAGCTGCTGGTCTGGACGGACTGGGCGGGACTCACGCAGGGCCGCATCCCGAGCTTCGTGAAGCAGTACGCCAACCTGAGCCAGGTGCTGACGGATGCCGCGAAGGCCTGGGCCGCCGACGTGAACTCGGGCGCGTATCCCGACGATGCGCACAGCTTCAAGGGCTGAGTGGCCCGGTACTTCGTCGGCATGGCGGGCTGGAGCTATGAGCCTTGGCGCGGCGACTTCTACCCGAAGGGCCTTCGCCAGGCCGACGAGTTGCGCTACGCCTCGGAGCGCGTGACCTCGATCGAGTTGAACGGCTCGTTCTACTCCTTGCAGAAGCCGGCGAGCTGGCAGAAGTGGCGCGACTCGACACCCGATGGCTTCGTGTTCTCGGTGAAGGCGCCGCGGTTCATCACGCACATCCGCCGGCTGGTCGATGCGGCCGAGCCGCTCGCGAACTTCTTCGCGTCGGGCCTGCTGGCACTCGGCGCCAAACTCGGCCCGATCCTGTGGCAGCTGCCCCCGAGTCTCGACTTCGATCCCGAGCAGCTCGAGGCCTTCCTGCAGCTGCTGCCGCACAGCACCGGCGAAGCGGTCGAGGTGGCCAAGAGGCGCAGCGAGCGGATGACCGGCAAGGAGTACCTCGAGACCGACGCGGAGCGCCCCGTGCGTCACGCGGTCGAGGTGCGCAACGCCAGCTTCGACACCCCGGAGTTCGCCGCCCTCCTTCAGAAGCACGGCGTCGCCACCGTGCTCGGCGACTCGGCGGGGCGCTGGCCCAAGCTCGACTGGGTCACCGCCGACTTCGCCTACGCGCGCCTGCACGGCGACAAGGAGCTGTACACCAGCGGCTACGACGCCGACGGCATCGAACATTGGCAGGAGTGGACCCTCGACCAGCTCGACCACGACCGCGATGTCTACGTCTACTTCGACAACGACCAGAAGGTGCGGTCGCCCTACGACGCGATGGCGCTGCTGGCGAAGCTGCGCGCCTCGGCCTGAGTTGCTCAGTCGTCGCCCTCGGCGGCGTCCTCCTCGGCCCACTTGCGGGCGCGCTCCTGTGCGAGCTCAGGGGCGCGCTCGGCGTCCTCGCGGCTGGCATATGGGCCGTCGCGGTCGGAACCCAGGGACTGCGGACCCTCTTCGACTTCGCCGGTCCTGTGGTTGTACCACCACTGCGTCATGGCGCCAGCCTAAGCCAGCGCGCCGGAGCGCTCCTAGAATCGGAGCATGTCCAGGGATGCGCAGGGTCACCTTCTCCCCGGCCGGGTCTCCCCCTCGCGCCATGTGCCGACGAGCATCCCGCGACCGGAGTACGTCGGCAAGGCCGAACCGGGCGCATACGGCGGCGACGACCGCTACAACGCCGACGAGGTCGAGCGGATCCGGGCCAGCGGCCGGATCGCTGCACAGGCGCTCGAGGCGGTGGCCGCCGCCATCCGCCCGGGGGTCACGACCGACGAGCTCGATGCGATCGCGCACGAGTTCATGGTCCGCCACGACGCCTACCCCTCGACCCTCGGCTATCGCGGCTATCCCAAGTCGATCTGCACCTCGGTCAATGAGGTGATCTGCCACGGCATCCCGGATGACACGGTGCTGCTCGACGGCGACCTGATCAACATCGACATCACCGCCTTCCACGACGGGATGCACGGCGACGTCAACGCGAGCTTCGGCGTCGGCGAGGTGAGCCTGGAGACGGCCGACCTCATCACGCGCACCGAGGAGGCCCTGAGCCGCGGCATCAAGGCGGTGGCTCCCGGCCGGGAGATCAACGTGATCGGCCGCGCGATCGAGAGCTACGCGCGGCGGTTCGGCTACGGCGTCGTGAAGGACTACACGGGCCACGGAGTCGGCACCGCCTTCCACTCCGGGCTGGTGATCCCGCACTACGACGCCTCCCCGGATTACGCCACCATCATGGAGCCCGGGATGGTGTTCACGATCGAGCCGATGCTCACCATCGGCACGCCAGAGCACCCGGGCACCACCGAGTGGGACGAATGGGACGATGGCTGGACCGTGGTCACCCGCGACCGCAGCCTGACCGCCCAGTTCGAGCACACTCTTGTCGTCACCGAGCGCGGCGCCGAGATCCTGACCCTGCCCTGACCCTGCCCTGCCCTGACCCTGCCCCGGCCTTCGAGCCGGCGGCACCACCGAGAGGACCCCATGACCCACGCGATCGGCATCGACATCGGCGGCACCGGCATCAAGGGCGCGATCATCGACCTCGACTCGGGCGAGCTGATCACGGAGCGCTTCAAGGTGCCGACCCCCGAGGGCGGCGAGCCCGACGACATCGTCGACGTGGTCGTCAGGATGATCGCCGGAATGGGCTCGGCGGCCGACGGCCTTGCGGTCGGGATCTGCTTCCCCGCCGTCGTACTGCACGGCGTCACCATGTCGGCTGCGAATGTGTCGAAGAAGTGGATCGGACTCGACGCGGCACCGCTCTTCGCGAAGAGCCTGGAGCGCGACATCATCTTCGTGAACGACGCGGATGCCGCGGGCGTGGCGGAGGTGCGCTACGGCGCCGCGAAAGGCAAGGACGGCCTCGTGATCCTCACCACACTCGGTACCGGCATCGGGAGCGCGATCATCTTCGACGGTGTGCTCGTGCCCAACTCGGAGCTCGGCCACCTCGAGATCGACGGGCACGACGCCGAAAGCCGGGCCGCATACTCGGCCAAGGAGCGCGACAATCTGGACTGGGCGCAGTGGACCCAGCGCCTGCAGCGCTACTACGACGAGCTCGAGAAGCTGTTCTCGCCGGACCTGATCATCGTCGGCGGCGGCGTGTCGAAGAACGCGGACGAGTTCCTGCCGCTGCTCACGCTGCGGCCGCCGATCGTCGCCGCGACCATGAAGAACAATGCGGGCATCGTCGGCTCCGCGGCGCTGTCGATGGAGCACCCGCACTAGCTCCGCGTGAGGTTCGGCGCCTTCCCCGTTAGGGAGTCGTTAGACCCTGTCCCCGCCGCTCCCCCCAGGTGTTGACTCCCTCCGTGGCAATCGCCGCAGCGCCCTTGCACGCGCTGGAACGGATGGAGTCTCCCGTGCTCGACATCGTCTTCGTCGTCGCGATCCTCGCGCTGGCAGCCCTCGTGCTGCTGCTCGCCCGGGGGGTCGAGAAGCTGTGATCGTCTTCACGATCATCGCGGCCGTCCTCGCCGTCGCCGCCATCGGCTACGTCATCGTGGCCCTCGTCCGGCCGGAGCGCTTCTGATGGCCCCGGTCGGCACCGAGTGGCTGCTGTTCGCCGGGGAGATGGCGACGCTGATCGTCCTCCTCGGGGTCAGCCACGTCCACCTCGGCGACTACATGGCCCGGGTGTACACCGGAACGAAGCATCTGAAGATCGAGCGCGGCTTCTACCGCGTCATCGGCGCGAATGGAGACAGCGAGCAGAGCTGGGGCGCCTACCTGCGCTCGGTGCTGGCGTTCTCGGTCATCGGGGTGCTCATCGTCTACCTCGTCCAGCGCATCCAGACCTGGCTGCCCTGGGCGCTGGGCCTGCCGCAGCCGAGCGAGCCATTGTCGTTCAACACGGCGATCTCGTTCGTGACGAACACGAACTGGCAGTCGTACTCCCCCGACACCACGCTGGGCTACTCGGTGCAGCTGATCGCCCTCACCGTGCAGAACTTCGTGTCGGCGGCGGTCGGGATCGCGGTCGCGATCGCGCTGGTCCGCGGCTTCATGTACCGGCGCACCGGCACGATCGGCAACTTCTGGGTGGACCTCACCCGCGGCATCCTGAGGATCCTGCTGCCGATCTCGATCGTCGCCGCCGTCATCCTGATCGCCGGCGGGGTGATCCAGAACTTCGCCGGATTCCAGCACGTCACCACGATCACCGGGTCGACCGCGACGATCCCGGGCGGCCCTGTGGCATCCCAGGAGGCGATCAAGGAGCTCGGCACCAACGGCGGCGGCTTCTACAACGCCAACTCCGCCCACCCCTTCGAGAACCCGACGGCGTGGACGAACCTGTTCGAGATCTTCCTCCTCCTGCTCATCCCGTTCGCCCTGCCGCGAACCTTCGGACGGATGGTGGGCGACCGTCGTCAGGGCATCGCGATCGTCGCGACCATGGGCATCTTCTGGCTCGCATCGAACCTGCTGCTGGCCTGGGCCGAGTTGAGCGCCTCCGGCACCGCGCCGCAACTGGCGGGCGGCGCGATGGAGGGCAAGGAGGACCGCTTCGGCGTTGTCGCCTCGACGATCTTCGGATCATCGACCACACTCACCTCGACCGGGGCCGTCGACTCGATGCACGACAGCTACACGGCGCTCGGCGGAGCGGTGACCCTCTCCGACATGATGCTCGGCGAGATCGCTCCCGGCGGCGTCGGGGCGGGGATGTACGGGATCCTGATGCTCGCGGTGATCGCCGTGTTCGTCGCCGGCCTGATGGTGGGGCGCACGCCGGAGTACCTGGGCAAGAAGATCGGGCCGCGGGAGATGAAGCTCGCCAGCCTCTACATCCTCACCACGCCGGCGCTCGTGCTGCTCGGCACCGGGCTGAGCTTCGCCATCCCCGGCATCCGGGCGGATCTGGAGAAGACCTCGATCTGGAATCCCGGCACCCACGGTTTCAGCGAAGTGCTCTACGCCTTCACCTCCGCGGCCAACAACAACGGTTCCGCCTTCGCGGGCATCACCGCCAACACGGTCTGGCTGAATACGGCGCTGGGCGTCGTGATGTTCCTCGGGCGCTTCATCCCGATCGTGTTCGTGCTGGCCCTGGCCGGCTCGCTCGCGCAGCAGGACAAGGTCCCGGCCACCGCCGGCACACTTCCGACGCACCGACCCCAGTTCGTCGGACTGATGATCGGCACCACGCTGCTGGTCACCGCACTCACCTATTTCCCCGTACTCGCGCTGGGTCCCCTGGCGGAAGGACTGAAGTAAGACCATGACCACCATCACCCAGACGACCAGGTCCGCCCCCTCGCCGAACCCGGCCCGCCGCGGCAGTTCGCTGTCGTGGAGCCAGTTCGTGCGGGCGCTGCCGGGCACCTTCCGCAAGCTCGACCCGCGGCAGATGTGGCGCAATCCGGTCATGTTCGTGGTGGAGGCGGGGGCTCTGCTCACCACAGCCTTGGCAATCGCCGAGCCCTTCATCGGCGGCGGAACCAGCAGTGCCGGGAAGCTGGCTCCCAGCTTCAGCGCAGCGATCGCCGGCTGGCTGTGGGCGACCGTGCTCTTCTCCAATCTGGCCGAGGCGATCGCCGAGGGTCGCGGCAAGGCCCAGGCGCAGTCGCTGCGGGCCACCCGCACCTCGACGCTGGCGCATCGCGTGTCCGGCTACGACGAGAAGGCCGACCCCGACGCCCTGCAGGCCTCGGTCGCCGAGACCGCGTCGGTCGAACTCCGGCTGGGGGATGTCGTGATCGTGTCCGCCGGCGAGGTGATCCCGGGCGACGGCGACATCATCGCCGGCATCGCGAGCGTCGACGAGTCGGCCATCACCGGCGAATCCGCACCGGTCGTGCGCGAGCACGGCGGCGACCGCAGCGCGGTCACCGGCGGCACCCGGGTGCTCAGCGACCGGATCGTGGTGAAGATCACCTCGAAGCCCGGTGAGACCTTCGTCGACCGGATGATCCGACTGGTCGAGGGCGCCTCGCGGCAGAAGACGCCGAACGAGATCGCGCTCAACATTCTGCTGGCGAGCCTGACGATCATCTTCCTCGTCGTCGTGCTGACCCTGAACCCGATGGCCGCATACCTCAACGGCGCCACCAGCATCGTGATCCTCGTCGCCCTGCTGGTGTGCATCATCCCGACCACCATCGGCGCGCTGCTGAGCGCCATCGGCATCGCAGGAATGGACCGGCTGGTGCAGCACAATGTGCTCGCCATGTCGGGCCGCGCAGTCGAGGCCGCCGGCGACGTGACCACCCTCCTGCTGGACAAGACCGGCACGATCACCTACGGCAACCGGCAGGCGACCGAGTTCATCGCCCTCGGCGACACCTCGGACGCGGAGCTCAGCGACATCGCGCGGCTGTCGTCACTGGCCGACCCGACACCGGAGGGCACCTCGGTGGTGACCCTGGCGGGAGGACCCGTCGACATTCCGAAGGACGCCGAGATCATCCCGTTCAGCGCCCAGACGCGGATGAGCGGGCTGGACCTGGAGGACGGATCGCAGGTGCGCAAAGGCGCAGGATCGATGATCGCGCAGTGGGTGGGCAGGGTGCCCGCCTCGGTGCAGACCGACCTGGACGCCGTCGTCACGCGGATCTCGCAATCCGGCGGGACCCCGCTCGTCGTGGCGTCCAAGACCGCCGCAGGCGCCGGCACGGTCCGCGGCGTCATCCACCTCAAGGATGTCGTCAAGGACGGCCTGAAGGAGCGGTTCGCCGAGCTGCGGGCCATGGGCATCCGCACCGTCATGATCACGGGCGACAACCCGCTGACCGCGAAGGCGATCGCCGCAGAGGCCGGGGTCGACGACTTCCTCGCCGAGGCGACGCCCGAGGACAAGATGGCGCTCATCAAGAGGGAGCAGGAGGGCGGCAACCTGGTCGCGATGACCGGCGACGGGACCAACGACGCCCCGGCTCTCGCGCAGGCGGATGTCGGGGTCGCCATGAACACCGGCACCAGCGCCGCGAAGGAGGCCGGCAACATGGTCGACCTCGACTCCGACCCGACCAAGCTCATCGACATCGTGCGGATCGGCAAGCAGCTGCTCATCACGCGCGGCTCGCTGACGACCTTCTCGATCGCCAACGACCTCGCCAAGTACTTCGCCATCATCCCGGCGATGTTCGCCGGCGTGTTCCCGGGGCTCGCGGTGCTCAACATCATGCAATTGCATTCGCCCGCCTCGGCCATCCTGAGCGCCATCGTCTTCAACGCTCTCGTCATCGTGGCGCTGATCCCGCTCGCGCTGCGGGGCGTGAGCTACCGGGCGCGCCCCGCATCCTCCATCCTCGGCCGCAACCTGGCTGTCTACGGCCTCGGCGGCATCATCGCGCCGTTCGTCGGCATCAAGATCATCGACCTGATCGTCACCCTCATCCCGGGCTTCTGAGTCCGACCCGACCAGCACTGAAGGAACACACCATGAAGCTCTCACGCCAGGGGTGGGTCTCGATCCGCGCGATGCTCGTCATCACGATCGTCTGCGG
>WOYR01000047.1 GCA_011620705.1 Microbacteriaceae bacterium
CGTCGATCATCGACGACCCGGCCAAGGATCCGCACGAATACCAGGCCGACGCCCGCACCCAGCTGGCGGTATCGAAGGCTCAGGTGATCATCGAGAACGGCGGTGGCTACGACGACTTCGTCGACACCATGATCTCAGCCTCGGGCAACACCAAGGCCTCGCTGATCAACGCGGTCAGGCTCTCGGGCTACGACACCACCGCGAAGGGCTTCAACGAGCACGTCTTCTACGACTACCCGACGGTGGGCAAGGTGATCGACGCGATCGTCGCCGACTTCTCGAAAGCCGACCCGAGCCATTCGGCCGCCTTCGCCGACCGCGGCGCCGGATTGCGGGTCGCGCTCGATGAGCTGGAGAACGAGGAGACCACGCTGAGGGCGACGAGCGCCGGGGTTGGAGCCGCGATCACCGAGCCGGTGCCCGACTACGTCCTGAAGGCCCTCGGCATGACGATCGTCACCCCCACCGCATTCAGCAAGGCGATCGAGCAGGGCACCGACGCGCCGGCGACGGTGCTCGAGCAGACCCTGGCCACTTTCTCGAGCGGGCAGGCGAAATTGCTCGTCTACAACGTGCAGACCACAGGGGCGCAGGTGGATGCCGTGCTCGCCGCCGCGAAGAAGGCGGCCGTCCCCGCGGTGCCGGTCTCCGAGACCCTCCCTTCCGGCCTCGACTACATCACCTGGCAGAAGGGCGTGCTGGCGAGCATCGCCCAGGCGCTGGCGGGCTGAGCCGATGCCCGATCCGTCGACGGCCGCCCCCGTGCTCTCGCTGCGCGACGCCGAGCTGACGCTCGGCGGCCGCGTGCTGTGGAGCGGGCTGGATCTCGATGTCGCACCCGGTGAGTTCGTCGCCATCCTCGGAGCGAACGGTTCGGGCAAGACCAGCCTGCTGAAGACGGTGCTCGGCCAGCATCGGCTGAGCGCCGGCACGGCGGCCCTGCTCGGCGGGCCGATCCGGCATGGGGATCGCAGGGTCGGCTACGTGCCGCAGCAGCGTCTCGCTGATGAGGGCACGCCCCTGCGCGGCCGCGACCTGGTCGGTTTCGGAGTGGACGGGCACCGCTGGGGCGTCGCGCTGCCGAGCCGCGCGCGACGCGCGCGCATCGACGCGCTCCTCGATGCGGTGGGCGCGCGCCGCTACGCCGACACCCCGATCGCGAGCCTGAGCGGAGGCGAGCAGCAGCGGCTGCGGATCGGCCAGGCGCTGGCCGGGGATCCGGCGCTCCTGCTCTGCGACGAACCGCTCCTGTCGCTCGACCTGCGCGCGCAGGGGGTGGTCAGCCGCCTCATCGACGACAACCGCCGCCAACGCGGCTTCGGGGTGCTCTTCGTGACGCACGACATCAACCCGGTGCTCGATGTCGTCGACCGTGTGCTCTACCTGGCCGGGCGGCGGTTCCGGATCGGCACGCCCCAGGAGGTGCTGCGCTCGGAGGTGCTGAGCGAGCTGTACCAGTCGCCGGTCGACGTGATCCGAGCCAGTGGACGCGTCGTCATCGTGGGCACCCCCGACCAGTCGCATGTGCACGGTCCCGTGCACGATCACAGCAAGGACCTGCCGTGATCGTGCACCTCTGGCTGCCGCCCCTCGCCGCGCCGGCCGCGACGCCCGATTGGTGGAGCCAGCTCTTCGACTTCAGCAACTACGGCGAACTCCTGGCGCTCCTGCAGAACTCGATCCTGGCCGGTGCCGTGCTGGGAATCGTCGGTGGCCTGATCGGTGTGTTCGTGATGTCGCGGGACCTGGCATTCGCTGTGCACGGCATCAGCGAGCTGTCCTTCGCCGGCGCCGCCGCCGGCCTGCTCCTCGGGGTGGGGGTGGTCGAGGGATCACTCGTCGGCTCGATCATCGCGGCCGCGGTCATCGGCGTGCTCGGGTCGCGGGCGCGTGAGCGCAACTCGATCACCGCGGTGCTGATGCCGTTCGGGCTCGGGCTCGGCATCCTGTTCCTTGCGCTCTATCCTGGACGGTCGTCCAACAAGTTCGGGCTGCTCACCGGGCAGATCGTCGCGGTTGACGACCCGAAGCTCGCCTCCCTCGCCGTGATCTCGCTGATCGTGGTGGTCGGGCTGCTCGTGGTGTGGCGTCCGCTGACCTTCGCGAGCGTGGATGCCGAGGTCGCAGCGGCGCGGGGCGTTCCGGTGCGCGCCCTCTCCCTCGTCTTCATGCTGCTGCTCGGGCTGGCGGTGGCGGTGGGCGTGCAGGTGGTCGGCGCGCTGCTGGTGCTCTCGGTGCTGGTCACGCCGGCGGCGGCAGCGCTCCGGATCTCCTCCTCGCCGATCGCCGTCCCGGTGCTGAGCACGGTGTTCGCCGTCGTGTCGCTGGTGGGGGGCATCCTGCTGGCCCTCGGGTCGAGCGTGCCGATCAGTCCATACGTGACCACGATCTCCTTCCTGATCTACCTGGTCTGCCGGGTGAGTTCGAGCCGGCGGTCTCATCGCGCCGGGAACCGCCGACGTATCGTGGGAGCCGAGTCATGAGGAGCTCGTGCGTGAGGGGGCCGTCGTGGTCGTGAAGCGGAACACCTGGCAGCGCGAGGCCGTGCGCGAGGCGCTCGGCACCACCGAGGGGTTCATCAGCGCGCAGACGCTGCACGCGCATCTGCGCGACGCCGGGTCGTCCGTCGGCCTGGCCACTGTGTACCGCGCGCTGGCCGAGCTGGCAACGGAGGGCGACGCGGATGCCCTTCAGCAGGAGGGTGAGAGCCTCTACCGCGCCTGCACACCGGGGTCGCACCACCACCACCTGATCTGCCGCAGCTGCGGCAAGGCCGTGGAGATCTCGGCCGATCCCGTCGAGCAGTGGGCGAAGGATGCCGCCGCCGCCAACGGATTCACCCAGCC
>WOYR01000230.1 GCA_011620705.1 Microbacteriaceae bacterium
GATGCGCGTGCTCGAGCGGGTCGGCGGAGACGCCGGCGATCCGGTGCACTGACGACATGCCGGCGCTGCCCCGCCGCCGAGCGCGCAAAGGCGTCGGCGCCGCTGCGCTTCGACGACAACGGCCCCTCACCAGGAAATCAGAAGTCCTGATCAGGGGCCGTTTCAATCTCGTGCGCGGAGGGGGACTTGAACCCCCACGCCCTTACGGGCACTAGCACCTCAAGCTAGCGCGTCTGCCATTCCGCCACCCGCGCGAGATCGGCCATCACGAGGACGGCCGAGGATAGACACTAGCACGGCGGCGAACCCCCTCGAACGGCGCATCGCTCGGGCGCGCGGGGCCATCGCGGAGCATCCGGAAACGTCCAAGACACACCTCGCGGGTAGCGTTGCCCCATGGCGGATCAGCACAGTTCCGAGCTGGACCACACCCCGGAGCTCGAGGCGACCGCCCGGATCGCCCGCGACCTCATCCGGTTCCCGACCGTCAACTGGGGCGGCGGCAAGTCGGAGGGCGAGACCGAGGCCGCGCACTACGTCGAGGCCGAGCTGCAGCGGCTGGGTCTGAAGCCGGAGCTGTTCGATGCGGCTCCGCGGCGCACGAGCGTGGTGGCGCGGGTGGAGGGGCGGGACCGCGGCCGTCCGGCGCTGGTGGTGCACGGCCACCTCGATGTGGTGCCGGCGGTCGCCGCGGACTGGAGCGTCGATCCGTTCGAGGGCGTGATCCGCGACGGCATGCTCTGGGGCCGGGGAGCCGTCGACATGAAGGACATGGATGCCATGATCCTGACCGCGCTCGGCGACCTCGTGCACGGCGGCGAGCAGCCGGCGCGCGACCTGGTCGTCGCCTTCTTCGCAGACGAGGAGAACGGCGGCGTGCACGGCTCGCACTGGATGGTGGACGAGCATCCCGAACTCTTCGCGGGCGCCACGGAGGCGATCAGCGAGGTCGGCGGCTATTCGATCGAGCTGAACGGCCGCCGCGCGTACCTGCTGCAGACGGGGGAGAAGGCCCTGCTCTGGGTCAAGCTCGTCGCACACGGGACGGCGGCGCACGGCTCGCGCGTGGTGCACGACAACGCGATCGTCAAACTCGCCCTCGCCGTCGCCGCGCTCGGGCAGGAGGAGTGGCCGTTGCGGATGACCCAGACCACCACCGCACTGCTGGCGCGCCTGCAGACCATCCTGGGCACCGCCGAGGACGCCGATCCGGATGCCGTGGTGGAAGCAACAGGCACCGCCGCCGGCTTCCTGAAAGCCGCCCTCCGCGTCACCAGCAATCCGACCGTGCTGACCGCGGGATACAAGCACAACGTCATCCCGGATCGCGCGGAGGCGCTCGTGGACCTGCGTCCATTCGCCGGCCAGGAGGACGAGGTGCTCGCACGGGTCTGCGAGCTGATCGGGCCGGAGGTGGATGTGGAGATCGTGCATCACGACGTCGGCCTCGAGCTTCCCTTCGAGGGGCCGCTCGTCGAGAAGATGATCGCGGCCCTCGACAAGCACGACCACGGCGCGCCGGTTCTGCCATACCTGATGAGCGGCGGCACCGACAACAAGGCGCTGTCCAAGCTCGGGATCGCGGGCTACGGATTCGCACCGCTTCAGCTCGGCAGCGAGCTGAACTTCCCGGCGATGTTCCACGGCGTCGACGAGCGCGTGCCGCTGGATGCCCTCGCATTCGGGCGCCGCGTTCTTGCGGACTTCCTCAGAGACTGCTGACCGCCACGCGCCCGTCCGAGCGGGAGCCGCGCGAACCGTCTGGCAGTATCGTTCAGCGTGAACAGTTGGATCGACGCGATCATCCTGGGGCTCGTCCAGGGCCTCACCGAGTTCCTGCCGATCTCCTCGAGCGCGCACCTGCGGATCGCAGGCGAGTTCCTCGGCACGGGGGCCGATCCGGGTGCGGCGTTCACCGCGATCATCCAGCTCGGCACCGAGATCGCCGTGCTCGTCTACTTCATGCCCGACATCGCGCACATCGTGGCGTCGTGGTTCAAGGCTCTGCTCGGCCGGATCCCGCGCGGCGACCGCAACGCGCGGCTCGGATGGTTCATCATCGTCGGCTCGATCCCGATCGTGGTGCTCGGGCTGCTGTTCCAGAATCAGATCGAGACGGTCCTGCGGTCGCTGTGGGTCGTCGCGACGACGCTCATCGTGTTCGGCATCCTGATCGGGCTGGCCGACCGCCTCGGCGGCAGGACCCGCCGGCTGCGGGAGATGAGCTGGCGGCACGCCCTGCTGCTCGGCGGCGCCCAGGCGCTCGCGCTGATCCCCGGGGTGTCCCGCTCAGGAGCCACGATCGCCGCAGGACGCGCCCTCGGCTACGAGCGGCCGGCGGCGGCGCGCTACTCGTTCCTGCTGGCCATCCCCGCGGTCTTCGGCAGCGGGCTCTTCGAGCTCTACAAGACTCTGAAGGACCCATGCGACGCCGCGGCTGCCCGGGCGACGGGATGCGCGGCCGAGATCTTCACGATGCCCCAGACGCTGGTGGCTGCGATCGTGGCCGGGGTCGTCGGTTTCATCGTCATCGCCTTCTTCATGCGGTACATCTCGAAGGGCTCGTTCCTGCCCTTCGTGATCTACCGCGTCGCGCTCGGCGCCGCGCTGATCGTGCTGCTGTCGACGGGCGTGCTCACGGCGTAGACCCCGCCCGCCTCTCCGTGAAAGCCCGCCTCTCCGTGAGAGTACGGAGAAGCCCGTACTCTCGGCCGTGAGAGTACGCAGAAGCCCGTACTCTCACGGACGCGTGGCACGCAGGGACGCTAGCCGTTCTCGCCGGCGCGACCGTCGCGGCGGCGCAGGTAGCGCTCGAACTCCTC
>WOYR01000029.1 GCA_011620705.1 Microbacteriaceae bacterium
GGACCGGCATGGCCGGCAAATACTTGAACGGTCTCGAGAACGACCCCAGCCACATCCCACCCGGCTGGGACGACTGGAACGCAGGAGTCGACAACTTCCTGTACTCCGGCTATAACTACACCCTCAACGAGAATGGCACCTTCGTCGAATACGGTGTGACACCGGCCGACTACCAGACCGACGTCATCGCGAGCAAGTCACGCGAGTTCATCACCGCCGCCGCCGCGTCCGGACAGCCGTTCTTCTGGTACGCCCTGTCCACGGCCCCGCACTTCCCGATCCCGCCCGCGCCCCGCCATATCCTCGACACTCACCCCACCGCCGCGCCGCGCTCACCGAACTACCAGGAAACCGACGTGTCCGACAAACCCTCCTGGCTCGTCGACACCGCTGCGCCGCGCGCGGCCAGCATCGCGGCCACCAATGACATCGACTACACGAACCGTCTGGGTTCGCTGAAGGCCCTGGACGAGATGGTGGCTGACATCGTCGACACCCTCGCCGCCACCGGCGAGCTGGACAACACCTACCTCGTGTTCACCTCTGACAACGGCTACAGCCTGGGCGCCCACCGGCTCACCCAGAAGATGGCCCCCTACGAGGAGTCAATGCGGGTGCCGCTCGCCATCGCCGGGCCGGGTATCTCGTCCGGACGCAGCGACGCGATGGCGCTGTCGATCGACCTCGCACCCACCCTGTTCGACTGGGCCGACATCGACGTTCCTGGTCACATCGACGGCCGCTCTCTCGTCCAGGCCCTAGCCGGTGACGACACCGGGTGGCGCGAGGACTTCCTGGCCGAATACGGCGGCGCGGGCTTCGACGGCCGCGACGGCATCGTTCAGGAGCAGATCCCCGGCACCGAGACCCCGGCCATGTACGTGTTCGACATGCCATCCTGGAGTGCGGTGCGCACCGGCCGGTACCTGTACGTGCGCTGGTACGAACGCGAACGTCCCCCCGAAGAACGTGAATACGAACTCTACGACCTGGACACCGATCCCTACCAGCTGACCAACCTCATCAAGACCGACGCAGGCCGCGCAGCCCACGCCCAGATCGTCGACGACCTCGACCGCCGCCTCGCCGTACTGAACTCCTGCACCTCCCTCTCCTGTCGTTGACCGATACAGATAGCCGAGACGAGGACCGTGGACGCGCAACGACACACGCGACGCGACCTGTCGTGGACGACGAGGTGCTCGTCGTCGGGATCTGGAAGGCCAAAGGGACCGTCCAGCGTCTCCCAGCCCGCGACACAGGCATCGTCGCACGCAAC
This sequence comes from Microbacteriaceae bacterium, assembly GCA_011620705.1. GTDB lineage: Bacteria > Actinomycetota > Actinomycetes > Actinomycetales > Microbacteriaceae > Lysinimonas. The sequence continues at coordinate 1,280 of WOYR01000029.1, forward strand.
TGCCATCTGCTCGACGAGGTGCGCGGCTCGTGCCGCGGCGGCTTCCGCAGTGGCGCCGCGATCGACGAGTTTGCGCGCCTCGTGAAACTCGAGTTCTTCGAGGATGGCGTCCCACCACGGAGGGCGATAGAAGCGCAACGGGCGCGACACGACGTTGCAGAGCAGAATGAGCCGTCTGCGTCGCGCCAAATATCGCAGCGCCTATCCCGCTGAGGCGGACCCGACCGACGAGATCGGCCACCATGTTCGCCCGGGGACGAGGCGACTGTGATGTCGCGTTCGACGATGAATGGCAACGACGTCGAGAAACGATGGCTTAATAATCCCGAATCCTTCCGCGATGCAGCGCTGTACGTTGCAGCGGTCCTTGTCGTGACGGCTGCCGCCGTGCTGTTGGCGGGAGCGATCGCTGCCTTCGTATGGGCCTACCGCACCTGGAAGCGTGGCCAGAGCTGGCCAGTGTGGCAGGGCGCGGGTGGATTCTGTTCGCGCTGATGCTCGCGACGCTGGGCCTGGCTGTTCCTGATACCCTAGGGGGTATCAGGAGGTGCGCGACGTGTGCAGAGCGGCAACATGTAAGCAATGCGGTAAAGTAACGTGGGTGGGGTGCGGACGTCACGTCGACCACGTGATGGCGGGTGTGGCCCAACGGGATCGCTGTGCAGGGCACGAGCAGGATGGTCGCCCCCGAGGGATGTTCCGCCGGTTTATGGGCCGCGAATAGGTGCTGGCAGCGATCAGCTGCACTGGGCCGCCAGACCTACAGTTCGAGGAGGGCTCTGGTGGCGGTGTAGACCGCGACCACCAGGAGCAAGGCGGCGAAGCTACGAGTGAGTGCGGTGCCCGATACACGGTCACTGAGGGCTTTTCCACCGAAGGATCCGGCGATGGCGGCAAGGGTAAAAGGTAGAACGATCTGCCAGGGAATGGTGCCGGTGCCCAGCCGTTCTGCAAAGGCCCCGGCGCTGGTGATGGAAATGACGACCAGGGACGTGCCGACGGCTACCGGCATGGGGTAGCCCAGCGCCAGGACTAGGGCGGGCACAATGAGGAATCCGCCGCCCACACCCAAAAACCCGGTGAGGAATCCGACGACCAGCGCTGCTGCAACGAGTTTGGCCGCCTGCCGGACGGTGAGCATTCGGGTGGCAGCTGCGACCGCCATCATGATCGACCCACCGTGGGTGTCTTCGTCAGGGGTGGAGGGCCTCTCGTGGGGTGCGGGTTCGCCGTCGCCGTCCGATGAACGATTGCGGGTGCGGGCGATCATGGCGCCGGCGGCCACAATCATCAGGGCGGCGAATGCCAGGAGCAAGATCTGCGGATTGACGGTGCGGTTGAGGACTGATCCAGGGAAGGCAGTGGCAGAGCCGATGATCCCGAAGACGATCGCCGACCGCCACCGGACCCGGCCTGCACGTGCGTGGCCGACCGCGGCGACGATGGAGGTGACCCCGACGATGATCAATGAGGCGCTGGTGGCGGATTGGGGTTCGACAGCGAGCAGGTAGACCAGGACTGGGACGGT
>WOYR01000242.1 GCA_011620705.1 Microbacteriaceae bacterium
GCGATGTCAGAGAAGAACGTCGAGATCGTCCGGCGCGGGTTCACGGCGGTGTTGGAGGAGGACTGGCCGACGGCCTTGGCCACGCTGGACCCCGAAATCGAAGTCCATGACTTCGATATTCCCGACGCTGGTGTCTATCGGGGGCACGTGGGGTTCCGTGACTGGCTTTCCAACTGGGGCGAGAGCTGGGAGGAATGGCGGATCGATGACCTCGAGTTCCGTCCGGCCGCCGATGGCCAGGTGATTGCCCTGTTCACCATCGTCACCAAGGGGAAGGGCAGCGGGATCGAAGTCAAGCGCGGCGATGCGATCGTCTATCGACTCAGCGGCGACAAGATCACCCGCACCGAGTACTTCAACGATCAGAGCAGAGCTCTCGAAGCCGCCGGGCTCCGGGAGTAGTCCATCGGGAGGCGAGTACCAGCGGAGCGCCAGCTTTGGTCGCTGTCGCAACGCGCGATGAGCGGCAGGTCGGCTCCTTATGCGAGATCCAATACGAGAGCGAGGGCCTGGTCGACCGCAACCAGCTCACGCGCGGAGAGGCGCCCGGCGAGCTTGTCGAGTCGCTCGATATCGAGCGCCCGTAGCTGCTCGACCATGATCCGTGTTGATTGGCCCTCGATCTCGATCTCCGGTCGAAACGTGGCCGGCGCAGCCGATGTGGACGTCGGCGCAACGATCGCCGTTGAGAGTCCGAGCAACTCCTCCGCCTGAACGATCACCCCGTAACGGACGCCTCCCTGCTCGCGCCCCCTACCGCGTGGAAACCTGATCCGGTAGATCTCCCCTCGGGTCACGCCGGCCAGTCGGCTGACACGGCGTCCATGTCGGCCATCACCGCGCGACGCTCCTCTCTGTCGCCGGGATCGTCGGCGAGTCGCCCTACCTCCTCGGCCAACGCCGCTCGCCGGGTCCGCCGCTTGCCAGCCTCTACGAGTGCCTCGCGCACCGCCTCAGATTCGTTTCTGCCCTCCCGCATCAGCACGTCGAGCGCCTGCTCGGAAGCCTGGTCGAGACGAGCGCGCACAGTTCGCGATGCCATCGTGACCAGCGTAGCACGCCTTGTGCTACACGGCGAATCGGGACCGTCGGCAGATGCCGCTACTCACTCCTCCTCAGCGCGGAGGCTGTCGCACAAACCCCCCTGCCGTCCGACCTGCTCTGGACCATCCGGGCATGGCTCAGAACTTCCTCACCTGCGACCGCGATCAACCGCTGCTCTTGCCGCCCGACCTGCGCGACTGGCTGCCCGCCGATCATCTCGCCTGGTTCGTGATCGAGTCGATCGACGAGCTCGACCTCGAACCCTTCTACGCCGCCTATCGCGCCGACGGTCACGGCGCCGCGGCCCACGAGCCGAAGATGATGGTGACTCTGCTCGCCTACTCCTACGCGGTCGGCGAGCGCTCCGCACGGCAGATCGAGCGCCGCTGTCGCGAGGACGTCGCCTTCCGGGTGATCTGCGCCAACCAGGTTCCCGACCACGCGACCATCGCCCGCTTTCGGGTCCGCCACGAGCAGGCACTGGCGGATCTGTTCGGCGGGGTGCTGGGGCTCTGCGCCAAGGCCGGCCTGGTCGAGGTGGCGGTGCTGGCGGTCGACGGCTCAAAGCTCGAGGCCTCGGCGTCGAACCATGCCACCCGAACCTACGAGCAGATCGCCAAAGAGATCCTCGCCGAGGCGGGCCGCATCGACCGAGCCGAGGACGAGCTTCACGGCTCCGCCCGCGGCGATGAGCTGCCCGAGCGGCTGCGCACGCCGGAGGGCAGGCGCGAGTTCTTCCGCGGGGCCAGACGCCAGCCGCAGCACGAGCTCACGGACCCCGAGCCAAGCGCGGAGCCCGAGGCCGAGGCGTCCGATGGGCTGGAGCTTGAACTGGACGCCGAGCAGATCGTCTCCCGCGTCCAGGGGCGCGAGGGCTGGTTGCGCGAGGGCAGGCGCCAGCTCGAGCAGCGTCGCTTCGAAGACCCCGATCCCGTCCGGCGCTCGCGGCGTGAGCGCCTGCTCGTCGCGGCGCAGCGCCTTGAGGCCGATCAGGAGGTCGAGCGCCGGGCCAACGAGGCCTACGAGGCATATCGGGCCCGTGGACGAATGAAGGACGGCCGGCGCTTCGGCGGCCCGCCGAAGCCCCACACGCCGCCCGAGGTGCCCGAGGGCAAGATCAACCTCACCGACCCCGACTCGCGCAACATGAAGGCCTATCGCGGCTACGTCCAGGGCTACAACGCGCAGACCGTGACCACCGAGCGCCAGATCATCGTCGCCGCCGAGATCGCCCCCGACGGCCTCGACACAGCCCAGCTCGACCCGATGATCTCGGCAGCTGAGCGAGAGCTCGCCGAGGCGGGCGTCGCCGAACGCCCCGGGGTCGTGCTCGCCGACGCCGGCTACTGGGCGAATGACCACATCGATTCTCTGCGCGAGCGCGGGATCACCCCGCTGGTCGCGCCCGACGCCGACCGCCGCAAGGGTCCGCGCAAGACCCGGCTCGGCGGGCCCTACGACTTCATGCGCAGGGTGCTCCAAAGCGACGCCGGGGCCGAGCTCTACTCACGGCGCCAGTGGATGGTCGAGCCGGTGTTCGCCGACATCAAGCAGAACCGGCGCGCGGGGCGCTTCAAACGTCGGGGCCGGGCGGCCGTTCGCTCGGAATGGCGACTGATCGCCGCCACCCACAACCTTTTGAAGCTTCACCGGCACACCCTGGCGCTCGCCGCGGCCTGATCGGCCGCGGTTACACCCACCACGCGGTTCCGCGGAACCGTCCCCATGGGCGCCGGGGCCCTTTGCGCGACAGCCTCCG
>WOYR01000170.1 GCA_011620705.1 Microbacteriaceae bacterium
GTGCAGACGACCTTCCTGCACGCGCTGCGCACCTGGTGGGTCGAGCACGACTTCATCGAGATCCAGACCCCGAAGCTGATGTCGTCGCCGTCGGAGTCGCGCGCCGAGCTGTTCCAGTTGCCCTATTTCGAGACCACCGCCTACCTGGCGCAGAGTCCGCAGCACTTCAAGCAGATGGGGCAGGCCGCCGGCTTCGGCGGGGTGTTCGAGGTCGGACCGGCGTTCCGCGCCGACCCGTCGTTCACCTCCCGCCATGCGACCGAGTTCGTCTCTGTGGACGCCGAGTTCAGCTGGATCGACAGCCACGAGGACGTGATGGCGATGCACGAGCAGCTGCTCGTCGCCGGCTTCACCGCCATCGAGCAGAAGCACGGCGCCGAGATCGAGGCGCTGTTCGGGGTCGAGGTGACGGTGCCGAGCGTGCCGTTCCCGCGCATCCCGCTCGCCGAGGCGAAGGAGATCGTGGCGGAGCGCGGCTACACGATCCCGCGCGCAGACGCCGACATGGACCCGGAGGGCGAGCGCCGGATCTCCGAGTACGTGAAGGAGCAGTACGGGCACGAGTTCGTGTTCCTCACCGACTACGCGTCGAGCATCCGGCCCTACTACCACCGCCGTCACGCCGACGACCCGGCGCTGACGAACAGTTACGACCTGATCTTCAACGGGGTCGAGATCTCCACCGGTGCGCAGCGCGAGCACCGCATCGAGGTGCTGCTGGAGCAAGCCCGCGAGAAGGGGCTGAACCCCGACGAGATCGGCGTGTACCTCGACTTCTTCCGCTACGGCATCCCTCCGCACGGCGGTTTCGGCATGGGGCTGTCGCGGGTGATCATGCTGCTGCTGCACCAGCCGTCGCTCCGAGAGGTGACCTACCTGTTCCGGGGGCCCAACCGGCTGGAGCCGTAGGCAGACTCCGGCCGACCGTTGCGCGGGCTCAGTTCGTCACCGGCCAGGAGCCGCCGCGTCCAGAGCGGTGCGCAATCGACCGGCATCCACCCGATAGATCGTGTGCACCTCTCCGTCGATGAGCAGCACCGGGATCTCCTCGACGTAGGCTTCGAACAGCTCTGGCTCGTCGAGGATCGATCGCTCCACCAGCTCCACCTGGGGGAACTCGGCCAGCACCTCGTCGACGACGGCATGCGCGTCCTCGCACAGATGGCATTTCGGCTTTCCGATGAAGGTGAGACGGGTCACGGCATCCAGATTACGCGGCACGCCGCGCGGGGAGCAGACGAGCGCCCGCGGTAAGGGGCGGCGGATACCATGAAGCGATGTCCGAGCCGCCGAGTACTGCGTCCTTGCCGGCCCCCAGCGACCGTCCGATCCTCGCCTTCTTCGACGTCGACAACACGCTCATGCAGGGCACCAGCCTGTTCCAGCTCGGCCGGGAGGCGTGGGCCAAGAAGGTCATCGGATTCCGTGAGATCGCTCTGTTCGCCTGGCATCAGCGGCGCTTCATCAAGGTCGGCGAGAACGACGACCACCTGAAGTCCGCCCGGGAGAAGGCCCTGGGGCTGGCGGGCGGGCACACGCAGGAGGAGATCCGCGGACTGGCGGAATCGATCTGGGAGCACCGCATCAAACCGCGCCTGTTTCCGGAGACCGTCGGACTCACCCAGGAGCACCTGGCCAAGGGCCACGAGGTCTGGCTGGTGTCGGCGACGCCTTCGGAGATCGGCGACGTGATCGCCCGCCATCTCGGGCTGACAGGGGCCCTGGGCACACGGGCCGTCGCGGTCGACGGCGTCTACACCGGCGAGCTCATCGGCCAGGTGCTCCACAACGAGCACAAGGCCGAGGCGGTGCGCGAACTCGCAGCAGGCAGCGGAGCCGACCTCGCCGACAGCTGGGCGTACTCCGACAGCCGGAACGACATCCCCCTGCTGGAGCTGGTGGGCCACCCTGTGGTGGTCAACCCGGATGCCGGCCTCGCCCACCACGCGCGCGTGCACGGCTGGCCTGTGCTCACCATGAGCCCGGTGGGCATCCGGGAGGCGCAGCGACGCGTGCGACGCGAAGCCCGCGCTGTCAGGAAGGGCGTCAGGAGCGCGAAGAAGCACTCCTGACGCCGAGCAGCGGCGGGTGCTACTTCTTGTTGCGACGCTGGTGACGCGTCTTGCGCAGCAGCTTGCGGTGCTTCTTCTTCGCCATGCGCTTGCGGCGCTTCTTGATGACGGAACCCATGTTCACCTCGTTCGTGTCGGATGCGGACTGCCGCTGGCCTCATCCGACCACGGAAATCTAACCCCCCGAGTGTAGCTGACAGGCCTGGTGGAGTGGGAACCACCAACGATCGGGCCGGACATTCGGTGCCCGGATTTGGGGCTCACCTGACACGACGAGTCGAATTCGAACGCGCCAAGAACTGTGCCTAGAAGGCGTACGCGAGTTCCTCAACGCGAGGTGCGGTCTTTGCGCCAACTCGAATTGCCGGGACGTCTTCACCGCTCTGCTTCAGATAGAGCACGAGCATGTCCATCGAAGAATCGGGGTTGATCTCGGCTGGATTATCGCGCTGAGCGTCACGCATCGCGATGAGCACCATCCGCTCCGGATAGACGACAACGACGTTGGCATCGCGGCCGATCCTGTTTCGTCGCTCTTCCATCTCGCCGACAGTGTCGTCGGACAGAACGACCACAACGGGGTAGTTGCCATCCGCCGCCCGCACAGGCAAGGGTCCGGAGTTCACCACCCGGCGCGAGATGCTTCGCATGGCGCGACGAGTTGCCTTCTCGCGGGGCGATTCGAGTTCCTGACTCATCTCAGTTCCTCATCCTTCGGTACTTCTCGAGC
>WOYR01000238.1 GCA_011620705.1 Microbacteriaceae bacterium
TCAAGCAACTCGCCGCGGCCGTAAGACGACAGGCGCCCACCAGCAGCGGCGTCGATTAGACCGAGACGGGGCTTCGCTGCAAGCTCTTGGGTTGCCGGGCAGAGTTGGTCAGCCCGGACCACAACTCACGCATATCAACCCCAACACCCAGCCGGACAAGCCGCCGCGACGTGGGAGCGGTCAACTCTCCACAGCCACGGTTGTGCGCATCCGCGAGACAAGCGCCAGCGGACGCTCGCTGCTGGTCACCGTCGGGAGCCTCACGCGCTCTGGAATCGTGCCGGCAGGCAACTCGACCTCGACCCACGCTACGAGCTCGGCGCCGGGATTCAGCTCCACCGCATCGCGCTCGAGCCATACAGCACCGGCATACTCTCCCGATCCGGACCGAACCGTTGCCCTGGCAGCCATGGGCGGGACCGGCGCCGGCTTCCGCCCGATGTTCTTCATGAGGATCGCAATCCGCCAGACCTGCTCGAAGACCCCGCCGTCGACACACACCGGATCGAGCGCCTCGATTCGCACGTGTCCGATCGTCGCGGGCAGACGACGACGGTGACGTCGCACCGCGCCCCGCGCCCAGAGACCGACGGCCAAAGCAACCGCGATCACCGTGGCCGAGACCATCCATTCCGCCGCACTCACCACCGCTCCCTCCGACGCCTCGGACGGTACGCGTAGCCTCCGACGCTAGATCTCGCGAATGACCTGTCCCAGCTGCCAAAACATCCGGCTCACCACCACGTCATCGACTCTGTACCGGATCCACTGCCCTCGCGTCGCCTGGTCCCGGGGCGGGTCGGCGATCAGCATCCCCTGGTCGACGAGCTTGTCGATGGCGTTGAACGCGGTCGGCTTCGGGATGTCGAGCGCGCGGGCGATCTCTGCGCGGGTCTCGTTGGGATGCTCGCGCAGGTGCCCGATGATGCTGGCTCGCACCATGTTGCCGAAAGCCTGAATGGGATCCTCCGCGTTGGCACTGTTCGCGGGGCGGGTGTACTTGGGCACCCGTCCATTGTCCCGTGGCCGACATGCCGACGTCCACAGGACCGCATGAATTAGTTGTACACATCTGAAGTGTATCTATGTATCATGCAGATATGTCAATGGGAATCGCCGCAGCAACGACCTCCGTAAGGCTGCGTCGCGCCGATCTGTCCCCCAAAATGCCTACAGACATGCCCGTGACGTGCCGGATAGCCTCCATTCCAAACGCGATGACGGCACTGATTGCCCCTCGCGCTTCCGGCGTGCGTGAGTTCCGATACCGCTGCGCCCTTCGTTTTCGTTTGCACGCGGACGTGCGTAGGATGCCGTCACGGCGACCCCCCGCGCTGCTGATCCTCTCGCGCAACATCGTCGTCCTGAATGGCCAGGAGGCTCCGCGATGATGGTGCAGCGCAATCGAGGCGGATTGATCTGGGCGATCGTCGGCGGAGTGATCCTGGTCGCGGGGATCGTCGCGATCATCATCAGCGCGGCCTCCTCCGACCCGAACCCGGGCGAGCCGGCACCCACGACGTCGGCGAGCTCCCCCGCCGGAGCATCCGCTCCGTCAGCATCCACTCCACCCGACGACGCCGAGGTCGTCGATCCCACCGCCACCGAGCACGGCTGGGCGCCCGAGCCGATCACGACGGATGCCGAGACCTATGCCCGCGCAGCCCTGGCCGCCGCCGGTACGTTCGACACCCAACTGAGCACGTACGAGGAGTGGCTCGCGTACCTCGGAACCTGGTTCACCTACGACACCCGATACGTCTCTGACGCCGATCGCGAGGCCGAGCTCGCGGCAGCCAAGCTCGAGTTGCGGCAGAGCGTCGTTCTCCCGCAGGCGGAGTGGGATTCGCTCGCCAACGAGGACGGCCGCATGGCGTCGGTCGTCACCGGCGATGTCACCCTCACACCGGTTCCCGACGACGGGAGCGGTGACATGGTGTTCGGCACCGCAGACATCGTGATGACGTTCACCCGCTCCGACGGCGGCGACGGTGAGGTCAGCTACGAGGAGAGCACACGGTTGACGGTGCAGGTGCTGTGCGGCCAGGAGTCAGTTCCGGCGCCGGACAGCGCCCAGCAGGCAGGGGACTGCAAGGTGGTCCGATACTTCGCGGAGCCGTTGGAGCACTGAGATGGGAGCCTCGGTCACCGTCGCCGCAGCCCTCGCGAACACGAGGACTGGCCGAAAGGTGCTCATCGGGGTTCTCGCGATGATCCTGCTCGCGGTGGGGTTCGTCCTGACGCCGCTCGTCGCGATTCCCCTCGCCGTCGCCGGGCAGGCAGCGACCGCCCCCGAAGGCGTGCCGCTGACGGCGCCGAAGGCGAGCGGTGAGTGGGGCTACCCGCTCGCGGGGGCGTACTCGAAGGGCCGCGGGTTCGGCTACAACCCGGTTGAGGGGTGTGGGTTCTGCTCCACAGACCACAAGGGCTACGACATGGCGCAAGCATGCGGCAGCACCATCTACGCGGCAGGCCCGGGCCGCGTGATCACGGCGGGGGCGTTCTACGGCTGGGGCAACACCGTCCGAATCGACCACGGCGATGGACTCATCACCATCTACGGCCACATGGAGTGGGGCTCGATCAGTGTCGCCGTCGGCGAGACCGTCACCGTCGGCACCCCGCTCGGCGCCGAGGGCAACACCGGCAAGTCATTCGGCTGTCACCTCCACTACGAGGTGCTGCAGGACGACGTCTCCATCGATCCGCAACCGTTCATGGCCGCGCTCGGCCTTCCACTGACGTGACCGATCCCACATCGCACCAGAGGAGCATGCAATGTCCCTTCCCACCTCGAT
>WOYR01000113.1 GCA_011620705.1 Microbacteriaceae bacterium
TGGCCCAGCCACGGCCCCGCTGAGCCGAGCACCTCCCCGCTCGGCAAGATCGCGCAGCGCCGGATCACGGATGCCGCGGAGGCGCAGAACCCCGTGCAGGCCCTCAAAGACCTGGGCGCCCACTATGCGCCTGGCGACACCGACTTCGCCTGGACCCGGCTGACCCTGTGGCGAACCCAGCTGGCGGCCGTGCTCGATCAGCCGCCATTCCAGCCCGTCACCGGCGTCACGGTGAGCGGCTCGTCCGACTCCCCCTCCACCGAGCTGCTCGCCGCCTGGTTGCAGCTCGCGCTGAAGGTGCCGGTGCAGATGGAGCTCACCAGTCCTGTGCACGGTTCGAGCGGCATCCACGGGGTGCGCCTGGAGCGCCAGGCCGGGGCGATCGAGCTGGAGCGGGTCACCCCGGCGATCGCCAAACTGGTGCAGCCGGACCAGCCGACGCACGACATCTCGCTGCCTCGCCGCAACCTGCGCGACTGCCTCGCCGAGGAGCTGCGGCGCCTCGACCCGGACGACCTCTTCGGTGAGGTCGTGCAGATCGGCGTCGCGCAGCTCGCGGCACCTGCTCCACGGCGGGCCGCGTCCACGAAGGCCTCCGCCGACACCCCGAGGAGCCCGGAGGCGACGGTGGCAGGGTCGTGAGCGCGGAACGCCGGGTGCTGGTGCACCCGGACCGGGAGGCTCTGGCGGGCGCCGTCGCGGCGCGGTTCCTCACGAAGGTGATCGACCTGCTCGATGAGCAGGGCGAGGTCAACGTGTGCCTGACCGGCGGCACGATGGGTGCGGCGGTCCTGGCGGCGATCGACGCCTCCCCCGCGCGCGACACCCTGGACTGGAGCCGGGTCATCTTCTGGTGGGGCGACGAGCGCTATCTGCCCATGGGCGACCCCGATCGCAACGACACCCAGTCGAAGGCCGCATTGCTCGGCCACCTGCCGCTGGATGCCGGGCAGCTCATGTCCTTCCCTGCTCCCGGCGACCAGCCCGACATCGAGCAGGCCGCGCTCTACTTCGAGCAGGTGCTCGCGGATGCGGCTGACGACAACGACCGCTACCCGCTCTTCGACATCACCCTCCTGGGCGTCGGACCCGACGGGCACATCGCCTCGCTGTTCCCCGACCGCCCGCAGGTGCACGAGACGGAGCGCGTCGTCGTGGCGGTGACAGACTCTCCCAAGCCGCCGCCGGAGCGGCTCTCGTTGACCCTCCCGGTCATCAACGCCTCCGATCGGATCTGGCTGGTTCTCGCCGGCAGCGACAAGGCGTCCGCTCTCGGCCTGGCGCTGGCCGGCGCCAGCATCAACGATGTCCCGGCAGCGGGTGCCGAGGGACGCAAGCGCACCGTGTTCTTCGTGGACCGGGACGCCGCCGCCGAGGTGCCGGCGAGCCTCATCGCGCCGTCCTCCTACTGGACGTCGGCCGACGAGGACTCCGAGTAGCTACTTCGAGCTCGCGGTGCCCCTTCGCGCCCGCAACTGGTCGAGCGCCTCTTCGAGCAGCTGCTCCGCTTCCTTCTCGGAGCGGCGCTCCTTCACATAGGCCAGGTGCGTCTTGTACGGCTCCATCTTGGCGAGCTGCGGAGGGTTCTCCTTGTCGCGGCCGGCCGGCAGGCCCGAGCTCGGGCTGTCGATGACGTCGGGGATCTCCTCATCGGGCAGGTTGGCCGCGAAGTGGCGCACCGTCTCGTTGCCGAGGGCGTCCCAGTAGGAGATGCTGATCCGCTCGGCGTGATAGCCGCGGTCCTGCTCCCCCATCGGACCCGAACCGACTCGCGATCCACGGATCGCGCTGCCACCTGATGCCACTGAATCTCCTCAGCCGGTGAACTTGATGATGAGGCCGAGGATCACGATGCTCGAGATCCAGATCAGCCCGAGGATGACCGTGATGCGGTTCAGGTTGCGCTCCGCGACCCCTGAGGCGCCGAGGTTGGACGTCACGCCCCCGCCGAACATGTCCGACAGGCCCCCGCCGCGACCGCGGTGCAGCAGGATGAGCAGCGTCAGCAGCAGGCTGGTGATGCCGAGCAGCACCTGCACGATGACCTGGAGAATTGCCACAGTCGACCCCTTCGATCCTGAGTAGTCTACGTGCCGAGGTGCTGCTGGTAGCGCACGATCGACGAGAACTCGTCGACCAGCAGGCTCGCGCCGCCCACCAGGGCGCCGTCGACATCCGGCTCGCGCATGAAGCCGGCGATGTTGGCGGCTTTCACCGAGCCGCCGTAGAGGATGCGCGTCGCCGCGGCCGCTTCGTCATCGAGCACCTCCGCGACGACCGCCCGCAGGGCGGCGCAGACCTGCTGCGCCTGCTCGCTGGTGGCGGGCTGCCCAGAGCCGATGGCCCAGACCGGCTCATAGGCCACGACGACCTCCTGGCCCTTGGCGGCTCCACCCAGGGCGACGCGCAACTGGGACACGGGGACGGCGCTCGGGCCGTGCGTCTCGAGATCCGCCGCGGTCTCCCCCACGCAGACGATTGGGACGATGCCGTTCCGGTGCGCCGCGGCCAGCTTCGCCGCGATCTGCTCATCGCTCTCCCCGTGGTACTGCCGTCGCTCGGAGTGCCCGATGATCACGTACTTCGTGTCGAGCGCTTTCAGGAACTGGCCGGAGATCTCGCCGGTGTACGCCCCGCTGTCGAACTCGGACAGGTCCTGGCCTCCGAAAGCGATCGGCAGGTCGTCGGCATTCACCAGGGTCTGCACGGAGCGCAGATCCGTGAACGGCGGGAACACCGCCACCTCGACCTTGGCGAAGTCGTGCCGGGCATCCTTGAGGGTCCAGGCCAGCTTCTGCACGAAGGCGATCGACTGCAGATGATCCAGATTCATCTTCCAGTTGCCGGCGATCAGCGGGATCCTGCCGGTCGTGCCGCCTGCTACCGCCATCCGAGCACCTCCAGGCCGGGGAGTTCTTCGCCCTCGAGGAACTCGAGGCTGGCGCCGCCGCCGGTGGAGACGTGGCCGAATTGCTCATCGCGGAAACCGAGCTGGCGGATCGCAGCAGCCGAGTCGCCGCCACCGACCACGCCGAGCCCTTTCACCTCGGTCAGCGCCTCGGCCACGGCCTTGGTGCCCGCCGCGAACGGCTCCAACTCGAAGACGCCCATCGGGCCGTTCCAGAAGACGGTGGTCGAGGTGGTGATCAGCTCGGCGAAGCGCGCTGCGGTCTCCGGTCCGATATCCAGGCCGATGCCGTTCGCGCCGAACGGTGTGCTCTCGATCGCGTCGGCCCGCGCGACCACGTGCTCGGCGTCGGCGCCGAAGTGCGAGGCGACAACGACATCGCTCGGGATGACCAGTTCGACCCCGCGATCGGCAGCCTCCGTCATGTACCGCTTCACCGTGTCGAGATGGTCGGCGTCGAGCAGGCTCTTGCCGATCGCGTGACCCTGTGCCGCGAGGAAGGTGAACAGCATCCCGCCGCCGATCAGCAAGCGGTCCACCTTCGGCAGCAGGGCTTCGATCACGCCGAGCTTGTCGCTGACCTTCGAGCCGCCGAGTACCACGGTGTACGGCTTCGCCGGATCGCGGGTCAGCCTCTCGAGCACGCGCAGCTCGGTCTCGACAAGACGGCCGGCGGCGGAGGGCAGCTGCTGAGCGAGCTCGTAGACGCTGGCCTGCTTGCGATGCACGACGCCGAACCCGTCGGAGACGAAGGCGTCGCCGAACCTCGCGAGCCTCTTCGCGAACTCTTCGCGGCGCTCGTGGTCCTTCGAGGTCTCGGCGCCCTCGAATCGCAGGTTCTCGAGGAGGGCGACCTGACCGGGCTGGAGCCCGTCGACGGTGTCGCGCGCCGCGGCGCCGACCGTGTCAGAGGCGAAGGCGACCGGTGCACCGAGCAGTTCGCCGAGCCGGGTCGCGACCGGCGCGAGACTGAACCGGGCATCCGCCTCGCCGTCGGGCCGGCCGAGGTGCGAGATCGCGACGACCGCGGCGCCGCCACGGGTCAACTCCTGAATCGTGCCGAGCGATGCGCGGATGCGCCCGTCATCGGTGATGACGCCGTCGTCGAGGGGGACGTTCAGATCGCAGCGGACGATGACCCGCTTGCCGAGAAGCCTCCCCAGCGACTCGATCGTGCGCAGAGCCATCCGGCCCACCTCCTAGGATCCGGAGAGGCTCGTGGCGATGTACCTCGTGAGGTCGACCATGCGGTTGGAGAAACCCCACTCGTTGTCGTACCACGCCGAGATCTTCACCTGGTCGCCGAGCACGCGGACGAGGCCGGCGTCGAAGATCGAGGAGTGCGGATTGCCGACGATGTCATGCGAGACGATCTCGTCCTCCGTGTACTCGAGGATGCCCTTCAGGTAGCCCTCTGCCGCCTGCTTGTATGCGGCCTTGATCGCGTCGACGGTGACCGCCGACTTCGTGGTCAGCGTGAGATCGGTGATCGAGCCGGTCGGCGTCGGGACGCGCAGCGCATAGCCGTCGAGCTTGCCGTTGAGCTCCGGCAGCACGAGGCCGATCGCCTTGGCGGCGCCGCTGGACGTCGGGATGATGCTCAGCGCGGCGGCACGGGCACGGCGCAGGTCGCTGTGCGGTCCGTCCTGCAGGTTCTGGTCGGCGGTGTAGGCGTGGACGGTGGTCATCAGGCCGCGCTCGATGCCGAACTCGTCGTTGAACACCTTGGCGAGCGGCGCCAGGCTGTTCGTGGTGCACGACGCGTTCGAGATGATGTGGTGCGCCGCCGGGTCGTAGCTCTTCTCGTTCACGCCGATGACGAAGGTGGCGTCCTCGTTGGTGGCGGGAGCCGAGATGATGACCTTCTTCGCGCCGGCGTCGATGTGCGCGCGGGCCTTGTCCGCGTTGGTGAAGAAGCCGGTCGACTCGATGACGATCTCGACGCCGAGTTCACCCCACGGCAGCTTCGCGGGATCGCGGTCGGCCAGCACCTTGATCTTCTTGCCGTTGACGACGATGCTGTCGCCATCGACGGAGACCTCCGCGTCGAGCCTGCCGGAGATCGAGTCGTACTTCAGCAGGTGCGCCAGCGTCTTGGGGTCGGTGAGGTCGTTGACCGCGACGATGTCGAGGTCGGCGCCCTGGGCGAGCGCGGCGCGGAAGTAGTTGCGACCGATGCGGCCGAAGCCGTTGATCCCGATCTTGACAGACACAGTTTCTCCTCGAAGCGGCACGGCGCTCTGCGCCGGAAGTGACGTGGTGGGAAGGGCTGCGGCGGGGCCGGCCGTCCGATGACTCCGGCCCCGACCGCGACGCCGTTACGACAGTAGCAGCAGGCCTTCGGTCTTCTCGCGCGCCGTCGTGAAGCGCAATCCGGCGTTCTCCCAGTTGGCGATGTTCCAGAAGGCCTTCACGTAGTCGGCCTTGACGTTCAGGTAGTCGAGGTAGAAGGCGTGCTCCCACATGTCCAGTTGCAGCACAGGGACGGTCGCCTGCGCGGTGTTGGCCTGCTGGTCGAAGAGCTGCTGGATGATCAGCTGCTTGCCGATCGGATCCCAGGAGAGCACCGCCCAGCCGGAGCCCTGGATGCCCGTCGCCGCCGCCGTGAAGTGCGCCACGAACTTGTCGAAGGAGCCGAAGCCGTCGTCGATGGCCGCTGCCAGCTCGCCGCTGGGCTTGTCGCCGCCATCCGGGCTGAGGTTGGTCCAGAAGATGGAGTGGTTCACGTGGCCGCCCAGGTTGAACGCGAGGTCCTTCTCGAGCTTGTTCACATTGCCCAGGTCACCGGAATCGCGGGCCTCGGCGAGCTTCTGCAGCGCCGTGTTGGCGCCCGTCACATAGGCGGCATGGTGCTTGTCGTGGTGGAGCTCCATGATCTTCGCGCTGATGTGCGGCTCGAGAGCGGCGTAATCGTACGGAAGGTCGGGGAGCGTGTAGTCAGCCATCGATTTTCTCCTAGCGGTTGATCCCCGGGGTGGAGTCGTTCGCCCTACGGGGTGACTGTCTCAGTCTATTGAGCGCACCCGCGCCGCGTCAGTCCAGCACCTCGGGGAGACCATCGTCGGTGCCCGGGATGCCCTGGTCGGCGGCGTGCTTGTCCGCCATCGCGAGGAGGCGGCGGATGCGGCCGGCCACGGCATCCTTCGTCATCGGCGGATCGGCGTGGTGGCCCAGTTCATCCAGGCTCGAGTCGCGGAACCGCAGCCGCAGCTCCCCCGCGTAGCGCAGATGCTCGGGCACCTCGTCGCCGAGCAGCTCCAGGGCGCGCTCGACCCGGGCGCAGGCGGCGACCGCTGCCTGGGCCGAGCGCCGCAGGTTCGCGTCGTCGAAGTTCACCAGGCGGTTCGCGGTGGCCCGCACCTCGCGGCGCTGGCGCAGCTCCTCCCATGCGGCCAGGCTGCGCTCGGCGCCCATGAGCTTGAGCATTGCGCCGATCGCCTCGCCGTCGCGGATGACGACCCGGTGCACCCCGCGCACCTCGCGCGCCTTCGCCGAGATCTTCAGCCGCCCCGCGGCGCCGACGAGCGCCATCGCGGACTCGTTGCCGGGGCAGCTCACCTCCATGGCGGCGGAGCGCCCGGGGTCGGTCAGCGAGCCGTGCGCCAGGAACGCGCCGCGCCACACGGCGGCGAGCTCTTCCAGAGATCCGGTGGTGAGCCGGTTGGGCAGGCCGCGCACCGGGCGGCGGCGGGCGTCGAGCAGTCCGGTCTGGCGGGCGAGGGTCTCTCCTCCGTCGATCACGCGGACCAGGTAGCTGCTGCTGCGGCGCAGATTGCTGCCCGAGATCACCAGGACCTCGCTGCGGACGCCGTAGAGCTCCGCGAGGTCTTTGCGCACCCGGCGGGCGATCTGCGGCGAGTCCAACTCCGACTCGACGGCGATCCGGCCCGAGATGATGTGCAGCCCGCCTGAGAAGCGCAGCAGCGTGGCCAGCTCCGCCGCCCGCACCGTCGTCTTGCCGACCTCCACGCTCGCGAGTTCTTCCTTGACGTCGGCGGTCAATGCCACGCGGTCTTCCTTCTTCCGATCGGGACGGGAGCCCGAGGCTCCGCAGCTTCAAGGCTGACAGGTCATTCGCGGCCGAGGTCGCGGTGCCGCACGTTCACGGTCACCCCCGGCAGCTCGCGCAGTCGACGCCCCAGCTCCTCCGCGACGGCGACCGAGCGGTGCTTGCCGCCCGTGCAGCCCACAGCGATCGTAGCGTGCTGCTTGTTCTCGCGGCCGTACCCGGCGAGCACCGGGGCGAGAGCTGCGGTGTAGCCGCTGACGAACTCCTGGGCGCCGGGCTGGCCGAGCACGTAGTCCCGGACCGCTTCGTCGAGTCCCGTCTGCGCGCGCAGCTCCTGCACCCAGAACGGGTTCGGCAGAAAGCGCGCGTCAGCCACGTGATCGGCATCCCTGGGCAGCCCGTACTTGAAGCCGAAGCTGAGAACGGTGATCCGGATCGCGTCGTCGGCCGCGTCGGAGAACTGCTCACGGGCCGCCGCGGCCAGCTGGTGGATGTTGAGGTCGGATGTGTCGATGACGATGTCGCTCTGCGAGCGCAGCTCGGCCATCCGGTTGCGCTCCTCGCTGATGCCGTCGAGCAGCGTGCCGTCGCCCTGCAGAGGATGCGGCCGCCGCACCTGCTCGAAGCGGCGCACCAGCGCGGCATCCGTGGCATCGAGGAACAGGACCCGAACATTCGCGTTGTCCCGCAGGGAGTCGAGGGCGGCCCGCACGTCCGTGAACAGCCTGCCGCCGCGCACATCGACGATCGCGGCCACCTTCGGGATCACGTCGCCGCTGTGCTCGGAGAGATCGACCATCGGGCGCAGCATCTGCGGCGGGAGGTTGTCGACGACGTACCATCCCAGATCCTCGAGCGCCTTGCCCACCGTCGACCGCCCGGCGCCGGACATCCCCGTCACGACGAGCATCTCGCGGCGCGCGGTGTCTGTCATGGGTCCGTCACCCGTCCGATGCTGGCTCGCCGTCCTCGGCCGGGTTGTCCGAGGTGGGACTCAGCCTAGCGACGATGGCCTCCGCGATGGCGGGTCCGATGCCCCGGACTTCGCCGATCTGCTCGCGGCTCGCACTCCTGAGCTGCTTCACCGAGCCGAAATGCTTGAGCAGCGCCTTCACCCGGGCCGGGCCCAGTCCCGGCACCTCGGCCAGCACGGAGCCGATGTCCTGACTGCGCTTGGCGCGCTGGAAGCTGATCGCGAAACGGTGCGCCTCGTCGCGGATCCGCTGCAGCATGAACAGCGCCTCGCTGTTGCGCGGCAGGATCACCGGGAAGTCGCTGCCCGGCAGCCAGATCTCCTCGAGCCGCTTCGCCAGGCCGCAGATCGGGATGTCGTGGATGCCCAGCTCGGCGAGCGTTCGGGCCGCAGCCTCCACCTGGGGCTGGCCGCCGTCGACGATGATCAGGCCGGGACGGTAGGCGAAGCGCCTGCGCTGGACCTCCTCCTCGATCCCCGAGATCTCGTCGTCCTCGAGGTGCGAGAGCCGCCGGGTGAGCACCTGGTGCAGCGACTCGAGGTCGTCCGCGTAGCCGTTGACCGCGAACTTGCGGTACGCGCTCTTCTTCGGCAGGCCATCCTCGAAGACCACCATCGAGGCCACGATGTTGGTGCCGCCCAGGTGCGAGACGTCGTAGCACTCCATCCGCAATGGGGCCTCGGGAAGGCCCAGGGCATCCTGGAGGTCTGTGAGCGCCCGAGTGCGGGCGAGGTAGTCCGCCGAGCGCTTGCTCTTGTACAGCATGAGCGACTGCTTCGCGTTGAGCGTCGCGGTCTGCAGCACGGCCGCCTTGTCGCCGCGCCGCGCGGTGCGCAGCTCCACCGCTCCCCCGCGCGGGCGCATCGCCGCCAGCCACGACTCGAGGGCGCTGGCGTCGTCGGGCAGCGCGGGGACGATGATCTCGCGCGGCGGCGGCTCGCTCTCGTATGCGCTCTCGAGCATCTGCTCGACCAACTCGCCGGTCGTCACATCGAGCTCCTTGTCGACGACCCAGCTGCGGACTCCGCGCACCCGGCCGCCGCGGATCACGAACTGCTGCACGGCGGCGGCCAACTCGTCCTCCTCGACGCCGAAGACATCGGTGTCCACGCCGTCGGGCAGGACGACCGCGCTCTTCTCGAGCACGTTCTCCAGTGCCTGGATGCGGTCGCGCAGCCGGGCGGCCCGCTCGTACTCGAAGGCGGCGCTCGCCTCCTTCATCTCGCGCTGGAGACGTGCGATCACGCTGCGGTCATGGCTGGCCATGAAGGCGACGAACTGGTCGACGATCGCCCGATGCTCCTCGATCGTCACCTTCTGCGAGCACGGACCCCCGCAGCGGCCGATCTGCCCGGCGAAGCACGGCCGGCCGCTTGCCATGGCCTTCGCGTAGCTGGAATCGGAGCAGGTGCGGATCGGGAAGGCCTTCACCATCAGCTCGATGGTCTCCCTGACCGCCCAGACCTTCGGATACGGACCGAAGTACCGGGCCCCCGGGATGCGGTGGTTGCGGGTCACCATGACCCGCGGCGCTTCATCCGCCATCGTCAGCGCCATATAGGGGTAGGTCTTGTCGTCGCGGAACTTGACGTTGTACGGCGGGTCGAACTCCTTGATCCAGGTGTATTCGAGTTGCAGCGCCTCGAAGTCGCTGCCCACGACCGTCCACTCGACCTGGTTGGCGCTCAGCACCATGTGGCGCGTGCGCTGGTGCAGGCTCCGGGGCGGCTGGAAGTAGTTGCTCAGCCGCTGCCGCAGATTGATGGCCTTGCCGACGTAGAGCACGCGGCCGCTCGCATCGCGGAAGCGGTACACGCCGGGCTGGGTCGGGATGTCGCCAGACTTGGGCTTCCAGTCCCTCGGATCGGAGAGGCGGGCAGGGCTCCCGACCGTGCCGGTCATGCCGGCGGATGCCCGCCCTCCTGGCCCCGTCCCGCCGCCGGTGCGCCCCTCGACGAAGCCGGCCATCTCAACCGGCCTTCCGGCGTCCCTGCCCCGCCGACTCGGATACGAGCAGTTCGCGCAGGAAGACTCCGGTGTGGCTCTGGGGCACCTCCGCCAGCTGTTCGGGAGTGCCGCTCGCGATGACCTCGCCGCCGCCAGATCCGCCCTCCGGCCCGAGGTCGATCACCCAGTCCGCCGACTTGATCACATCGAGGTTGTGCTCGATGACGATCACCGTGTTGCCCTTGTCGACCAGGCCGTTCAGCACGAGCAGGAGCTTGCGCACGTCCTCGAAGTGCAGGCCGGTGGTCGGCTCGTCCAGCACGTACACCGTGCGTCCGGTGGAGCGCTTCTGCAGCTCGGTGGCGAGCTTCACGCGCTGCGCCTCGCCGCCCGAGAGGGTCGTCGCGCTCTGGCCGAGGCGCACATACCCCAGCCCGACATCCACGAGGGTCTTCAGGTATCGGTGGATCGCACTGATCGGCTCGAAGAACTCGGCCGCCTCGCTGATGGACATCTCCAGCACCTCGGCGATGTTCTTGCCCTTGTAGTGCACCTGGAGCGTGTCGCGGTTGTACCGCTTGCCGCCGCAGACCTCGCAGGCGACGTAGACGTCGGGCAGGAAGTTCATCTCGATCTTGATCGTGCCGTCGCCGGCGCAGTTCTCGCAGCGCCCGCCCTTGACGTTGAAGCTGAACCGCCCGGGCTGATAGCCGCGCGCCTTCGCCTCGATCGTCTCGGAGAACAGGGTGCGCATCCGGTCGAAGACGCCGGTGTATGTGGCGGGGTTCGAGCGCGGGGTGCGCCCGATCGGCCCCTGGTCGACGTGCACAACCTTGTCGAGCCCTTCCAGCCCGGTGACGCGCTTGTGCTTGCCCGGCACCTGCTTGGCGCCGTTCAGCTGGTTGGCCAGCACCTTGTAGAGGATGTCGTTCACCAGGCTGGACTTGCCGGAGCCGCTCACCCCGGTGACGGCGATGAATGCGCCGAGCGGGAAGCTCACCGAGACGTCCCGCAGGTTGTTCGCCCTGGCGCCCTCGACCGTGATCTGCCGGTCGATGTCGATCGGCCTCCGTCTGGCGGGCAGCTCGATCGAGCGGCGGCCGGCGATGTAGTCGCCGGTGATGGAGCGGTGGTTGTCCAGCAGCGACGCGTAGTCGCCCGAGTGCACGACCTCGCCGCCGTGCTCGCCCGCGCCGGGCCCGATGTCGACGATCCAGTCGGCGGTGCGAATGGTGTCCTCATCGTGCTCGACCACGATCAGGGTGTTGCCGAGGTTCTTCAGCTTGACCAGCGTGTCGATCAGCCGTCGGTTGTCGCGCTGATGCAGGCCGATGCTCGGCTCATCCAGCACGTAGAGCACGCCGGTCAGGCCGGATCCGATCTGGGTCGCCAGGCGGATGCGCTGCGCCTCCCCGCCCGACAGGGTGGCCGCCGCGCGCGCCATCGTCAGGTACGAGAGGCCGACCTCGAGGAGGAACTCGAGCCGCAGGCGGATCTCGCGCAGCACCTGCACCGCGATCTTGGCCTCGCGCGGGCTGAGTTCGAGCGCATTCATGAACTCGTGCGCATCGGACAGGCTCAGCTCGGACACCGCCGAGATGCTGTGGCCGGCGACGGTGACCGCGAGCACCTCGGGCTTCAGCCGCTTCCCCTCGCAGACCGGGCACGGGACCTCGCGCAGGTACTCGCTGTAGCGCGCTTGAGTCCACTCGCTGTCCGCCTCGAGGTACTTGCGCTCGATGTAGGGCATCACGCCTTCGAAGCCGGTCGAGTACTTCACGGTGCGCCCGTAGCGGTTCTTCCACTGCACCTGCACCTGGAAGTCATTGCCCTTCAGGATCGCGTCGTGCACCTCGGGAGCCAGCTCGCCCCACGGGGTGTCGAGATCGAAGCCCAGTTCGCGCCCGAGGCCTTCCAGTAGGCGCTGGAAGTAGCTGTACATGCCCTTGCCGCCCTGGTTCCAGGGCAGCACGACGCCTTCGTTCAGGGTCAGGCTCGGGTCGCCGATCAGCAGTCCGCCGTCGACCGCCATCTTGGTGCCCAGCCCCGAGCACTCCGGGCAGGCGCCGAACGGGGCGTTGAACGAGAAGGTGCGCGGCTCGATCTCGGTCAACGCGATCGGATGGCCGTTCGGGCAGCTGAGCTTCTCGCTGAAGGTGCGGAACGCGGCATCCCCTTCGAGGTCGATGAAGTTGATCATCACGAGGCTGTCCGTCAGCCCGAGCGCCGTCTCGATCGAATCGGTGAGACGGGTGAGCAGATCATCGGATGCCACCAGCCGATCCACCACGACGGCGATGTCGTGCTTGATCTGCTTCTTGAGCACGGGAGGTTCGGTGAGCTGGATCAACTCACCGTCGACCAGCGCGCGCGAATAGCCGCCCGCCGCGAGCTCTTTGAAGAGGTCGACGAACTCGCCCTTCTTCTGCGAGACCATCGGTGCCAGCACCTGGTAGCGGGTGCCGGTCTCGAGCTCCATCAGCTGGTCGGCGATCTGCTGCACGGTCTGCCGCTGGATGGCTTCGCCGCAGACCGGGCAGTGCGGGATGCCGATGCGCGCCCAGAGCAGGCGCATGTAGTCGTAGATCTCCGTGATGGTGCCGACCGTCGACCGGGGGTTGCGGTTGGTCGACTTCTGGTCGATCGAGACGGCTGGGCTGAGGCCCTCGATGAAGTCCACATCGGGGCGGTCGACCTGCCCCAAGAATTGCCGCGCGTAGGCGGAGAGCGATTCGACATAGCGGCGCTGCCCTTCGGCGAAGATCGTGTCGAAGGCGAGGGAGGACTTGCCGGACCCCGAAAGGCCGGTGAAGACGACGAGCGAGTCGCGTGGGATCTCGAGGTCGATGTTCTTGAGGTTGTGGACCCGAGCACCTCGAACGCTCAGTTTCTGGGAACCCCCAACAGGGTGAACGCCTTCGGATTGGATCGACACTGTAGTCATTCTACGGAGGCCACCGACAGCACTGCTGGAGACGGCCGCGCGGCGGCTCAGCGCACGTGCCCGACCGACTCCATCTGGCGCAGTTCGCGCTTCATCTCGGAGAGCTCGTCGCGCAGCCGGGCCGCCAGCTCGAACTTGAGCTCGCCCGCGGCCTGCAGCATCTGCTCGTTGAGGTCGGCGATGATCGTCTCCAACTCGTTCGCCCCGGCCGCTCCGACGCCTTCGCGGCGCAGCTTCGGCACGGGCGCGCGCTTGCGCCCGTCGCGGCCCGACAGCAGGGCAGCCGTGTCCGCTCCTTCACGGGCCAGCACGTCGGTGATGTCGGCGATCCGCTTGCGCAGCGGCTGCGGGTCGATGCCCCGCTCCCGGTTGTATGCCACCTGCTTCTCGCGCCGGCGGTCGGTCTCCTCGATGGCCTGCTTCATCGAATCGGTGAGATTGTCCGCGTACATGTGCACTTCGCCCGACACGTTACGGGCCGCGCGCCCGATGGTCTGGATCAGCGAGGTGGAGCTGCGGAGGAAGCCCTCCTTGTCGGCATCCAGGATCGCGACCAGCGACACCTCGGGAAGGTCGAGGCCCTCGCGCAGCAGGTTGATGCCGACCAGCACGTCGTAGACGCCCT